>JAYTOZ010000136.1:0-18635 GCA_043747515.1 Frankiales bacterium
CGATGGACAAGCCATTCGCGATCACGTTGGACGTGGGGTCCAGCCTGGCGAACCACACCGGCACCTGGCGCAGCGAGCGTCCCGTCTATGTCGACGGGCTGCCGCCGTGCAACCACGCCTGCCCGGCCGGGGAGCAGATCCAAGGCTGGCTCTACGCCGCCGAAGATGGCAGCTATGAGACCGCGTGGCGGCGGTTGGTGAGCGACAACCCCTTCCCGGCGGTGATGGGTCGGATCTGCTACCACCCGTGCGAGACGGCCTGCAACCGGGCCGAGCTGGACAGCGCGGTCGGCATCAACTCCGTCGAGCGGTTTCTCGGCGACGAGGCGATCAAGCACGGTTGGCAGCTGCCGCCGGCGGCCGCGCCCACCGGCAAACGGCTGCTGATTGTGGGCGCCGGCCCGTCCGGACTGTCGGCCGCCTACCACCTGCGCCAGCTGGGCCACGAGGTCGAGATCCACGAAGCGGGCAGCCAGCCGGGCGGCATGATGCGCTTCGGCATCCCCACCTTCCGGCTCCCTCGCGACATCCTGGACAGCGAGATCGACCGGCTACTGGCGACCGGCGTCACGCTGAAGTTGGCGACGCCGGTCGGCGACCTCGCCGAGACGATGCGGGTCGGACGGTTCGATGCGGCCTTCCTCGCCGTGGGGGCTCAACTGAGCCACCGCGCCTACATCCCGGCCGGACAGGCCGCCCGGGTCCTCGACGCGTTGTCGTTGCTCAGCAGTGTCAACGACGGCGAGCGCCCGCAGCTGGGCCGGACAGTGCTCGTGTACGGCGGTGGCAACACCGCGATGGACGTGGCCCGGACTGCGCGCCGGCTCGGCGCCGACGAGGCCGTCGTCGTGTACCGCCGCACGCAGGCCCAGATGCCGGCCAACGCGGTGGAGTTGCAGGAGGCGCTCGACGAGGGCGTGCGCGTCAGGTGGCTGCAGACGATCACCGCAGTCGGTGACGGCGTCACGACGCTGGAGCGGATGCGCCTGGACGAGGACGGTGTGCCGCAGCCCACCGGGGAGTTCGAGGAGCTCACCGGTGACACGGTGGTGCTCGCCCTCGGGCAGGACGTCGATCGCAGTCTGCTCGACACCGTGCCCGGCATCTCGATCGTCGACGGGGTCGTCAATGTCGACGACACCATGATGACCGGCTGTCCGGGTGTCTTCGCCGGTGGTGACGCCGTCCCCGGGACCCGCTCGGTGACCGTCGGCATCGGGCACGGCACGTCGGCGGCCCGCCACATCGATGCCTGGTTACGAAAGGCGTCACCGGCGCCGGCGGGCCCGACCGGCCAGGTGAGACCGGTTGCCTTCGGTGAGCTGAATGCCTGGTACTTCAGTGACGCACCGCATGCCGTACGCCCCCGCCTGGAGGCGGCTCGGCGGGTGACCGGCTTCGGCGAGGTCGTCGGCGGCCTGAATGCCGACACCGCCGTGTACGAGGCCCGTCGCTGCCTGTCGTGCGGCAACTGCTTCGGTTGCGACAACTGCTTCGGTGTCTGCCCGGACAATGCCGTGATCAAGATCGAGACAGCCCACGGCTACGCGATCGACTACGACTTCTGCAAGGGCTGCGGACTGTGCGTCGCGGAGTGTCCAAGTGGCGCGATTGTCATGGAGCCCGAACAGAGCTGACCTGCACGTCCAAGACGACAGAGAGGTTCCGATCATGACCGAGCGACCCACGCTGTCCGGGCTCGGACTGAGCGCCGGCAAGAAGGCCCGGTTGCACCGGATCTTGCACCAGCACGGTCTGCGCAACGGCACAGCGCTCTTCCTGCCGTATGACCAGGGCCTGGAGCACGGCCCGCGCGACTTCTTCGACAATCCCGCGGCAAGCGATCCGCGCTACATCGTCCGGCTGGCCCTCGAAGGAGGCTTCAACGGCATCGTCCTGCAGATCGGCCTCGCCGAGAAGTTCTACTGGGACTACGCCGGAGAAGTGCCGCTGGTCCTGAAGCTCAACGGAAAGACCGAACTCCCCTCCGATGCCGAAGCCCTGTCTCCGCTGAACGCCACCGTCGAGGAAGCCGTACGGCTGGGGGCAGATGCCGTCGGTTACACCCTGTACGTCGGGACGCCTGCGCAGCAGCAGGACTTCGAGCAGTACCGCACGGTCCGGGCCGACGCTCAACGACTCGGCATGCCGTTGATCGTCTGGGCCTACCCGCGAGGCGCGGCGGTCGAGGCGAAGGGCGGCACGGACTCCTTCTACGCGGTCGACTACGCCGCGCGCACCGCGAGTGAACTCGGTGCCGACGTCGTCAAAGTCAACTTCCCGCATCCGGAGAAACACACGAACGTCAAGGCCCCGTACGAGGGTGAGTTCTCCTCCCGACAGGCCATCTCCGCCGTGGTCCACTCGGCGAATCGCACCCTGTTGCTCGTCTCCGGCGGCGGAAAGGCCGATGACGAGTCGATGCTCGACAAGGCCCACGAGTCGATGGACGCGGGGGCCACCGGGCTCATCTTCGGCCGCAACGTCTGGCAGCGCGAGCATGACCAGTCGCTGCGTTTCGTCGACCAGCTGCGGCAGATCCTGGAGAAGTACCCAAGCGCGTGAGCGTGCTTCAAGACATCCCAGGGTCGGCAGGCAACTCGATCTCGGCGGCGATGACCCCGGCGCTGTCGTCGGTCACGACGTAGGGCGCTCCGGCCTCGGCGATGATGTCGGTGACATCGCGGTTGTCCGCGAAGAACTCAGCGGTGAAGTGGCGGAGACCATTTCCTACGGCTGCGGCGGCCAGCAGTTGCACGAGCGCCGTGGCGAGACCGACGTGCCGCCAGGCCGGGTCGACGGCGACGGCGACCTCCGCGGTGTCGGTGTCCCCCAAGGCCTCGTAGCGAGCGATGCCTACCCCGGGGCCGTCCGGGCCGAGCGCGACGACTGCCATTCGGCGGTTGTAGTCGACGCACACCAACCGCTCGAATTCCTGATCGCTTCGAGGGGGCCGCCCACCGAGGAACCTCCTGCGCAGCGTCGTGGGGTCGCTGTGTGCGACGGCGCGACGCAACGCGAGACCGTCGTCGGGTCGGATCGGGCGGAGCAGGGCATGTCGACCATCGAGCAGCGTGACGTCCTTCGACAGGCCCGACGGGTATCCCCGCGGCCCAGAGGTGGATGGGCCCGGCTCGGGTCGCCACCCGCACTTCCCCGTTCGCCTCACGATCGCTCCCTTGTCGCTCCTCCTTCGCTGCCATCCTGAGGCCGCCAGGACCCAGCTGGCAGAGGCGTTGGTCCCGGTTCCCACACCGGCCGGCTTGCCGGGCAGTGGTCGCCGTCAGTCACAGCAGGGACACGAAGGACCAAAGACCTCTGGTTTCGGGCCTCGCGACCCAGGTGCGGGCGCCGGTTCCATGCAGACGATGGGAGCGTCCGGCCAGGGTTGCCTCTGGCGTCCAGGAGATCAGGGGTGTGACCAGGTGTCGGAGCAGGGGCTGATCGTCGGAGTCGTTCGCGAGGTCGCCGCGGGTGAACACCGGGTTTCGTTGACACCGGACGGAGTCGGTCGATTGCGCAGACTGGGGCTTCGCGTGCTCGTCGAGTCGGGCGCGGGGGTGGCCGCCTTGTTTTCGGACGAGGCGTACGCCCAAGCCGGGGCCGGCGTTGTGCCGGCCGCGGAGCTGCGTGCGCAGGCCGACATCAGTCTGCGCGTCGGGGCGCCGTCGACGAGCGACCTCGACGGCCTCGCCCCTGGGCACCTGCTGCTCGGGATGCTGGACCCGCTCAGCCATCCGCAGCTGGCCCAAGACCTCGCCGACGCCAAGATCACAGCGATCAGCTTGGACTGCCTGCCTCGGACGTTGAGCCGGGCGCAGTCGATGGACGTGTTGAGCTCTCAGGCGAACGTGGCCGGCTACAAGGCGGTCCTCGTCGCCGCCGAGACCTACGACGGGTTCTTCCCGATGTTGATGACCGCCGCAGGCACCACCAGGCCGGCCTCGGTGCTCGTCATCGGTGCCGGCGTGGCCGGCCTGCAGGCGCTCGCCACCGCCCGCAGGTTAGGTGCGGTCGCCACCGGCTCGGACGTGCGGGAGGCGGCCCGCGCCGACGTGCTGTCGACCGGCGCGAAATTCCTCGGCCTTGGTGAAGGCGGTGCCGCCGGCGCCGGCGGTTACGCCCGGTCGCTGACCGAGGCCGAACGCCGCAATCAGCAGCGAGCCGTGGCCGCGGCCATCGCGGCGTTCGACGTGGTGATCACCACGGCGCAGATCCCGGGACGGCGGCCGCCACTGCTCGTCGACGCGAGTTCAGTGGCCAGCATGCGCGCCGGTTCGGTCGTCATCGATTTGGCAGCCGGCGACCTCGGCGGCAACGTCGCGGGATCAGTGCCGGACGCCACCATCGTGACAGGCAACGGCGTGCTCGTGGTCGGCGCCGGCAACCTCCCGTCGGCGATGCCCCGGACCGCCTCGACCGCCTACTCGCGCAACATCACCAACCTGCTGGCGGTGCTGCTCCACGACGGGCAGTTGCGTCTGGACCTGTCCGATGAGCTCCAGGCGGGGATCGTCATCACACACGACGGCGATGTGGTCCATCCCGCTGTCCTCGGTCAGCTCGCGGTGCCCATCGAGGCACGGCCATGACCGCCGGACTGGTCGTCGACATCACGATCTTCGTGCTGAGCCTGCTGGTCGGGTTCGAGGTCATCAGCAAGGTCCCGGCGACCCTGCACACACCGTTGATGTCCGGGGCCAACGCCATCCACGGCGTCGTCGTCGTCGGCGTGATCCTGCTGGCCGCCACCGCACGCACACCGATCGGCTACGTGCTCGTCCTGGTGGCGGCCGCGTTCGCCGCGATGAACGTGGTGGGCGGCTATGTGGTCACCGACCGGATGCTGGAGATGTTCCGGGCCCGTCCGGTCGAGCGCCCGGCCCGGGACGACGGCGACACGCCATGAGCGGCTTCGACAGCTGGGTGGAGTTGATCTACCTTGCCGCGGCGGTCACCTTCGTCCTCGGACTGCATCTGATGAATGCGCCAGCCTCGGCCCGCCGCGGCAACCAGTTGTCAGCTGCGGGCATGGCCGCCGCGGTCCTGACCACCATCGTTGTCCTGGCCCACGACGGGATCATCACCGGCACCGGCATCGCCGTCCTGACGGCCGGACTTGTGGTGGGTTCGGTTGCCGGTCTGCTGGGCGCCCGCCGGGTGAGGATGACAGCGATTCCGCAGTTGGTCAGCCTGTTCAATGCGGTCGGCGGCGGCGCTGCCGCCCTCATTGCCTTCGGCGATGCGATCCGACACGCCGGTTGGACACCACTGAGCGCAGCGCCGGTCCGAACGACGTTGCCCACCGTGCTGGATGTCGTCATCGGCGCGATCACGTTCTCCGGCTCGCTGGTCGCCGCCGGCAAGCTCGCCGGCAACATTCCCGGACGGCCGATCACCTTCCCCGGCGGCCGGCTGTTGTCAGTCATTGTTGGCGTCGTCATCGTGGGCGGCGGGGCACTGCTTGTCGGTGGTGTCGGACAGGTGCCGCTGCTGGTGCTGGTCGGGGTGGGCGCACTCGGGGTCGGCATCCTGCTCACCCTGCCGATCGGCGGGGCGGACATGCCGGTCGTCATCTCGCTGCTGAACGCGTTCACGGGTACCGCGGTCGCGATGGCCGGCTTCGTCCTCGGGAGCACGCCCCTGGTCATCGCCGGGGCGCTCGTGGGCGCTGCCGGCGCGATCCTCACCAAACTCATGGCCGTTGCCATGAACCGGTCGGTCCTGTCCATCATGATGGGCGGGTTCGGCAGCGGCGACGAGCCGCTCCAGCAGCTGTCGTTAGGCCGGACCGGCGTACGAGAGACCTCCGTCGATGACGCCGCGCTGCAGCTGGCGTACGCCGGGACGGTGGTCATCGTGCCCGGCTACGGCCTGGCGGCAGCGCAGGCGCAGCATGAGCTGGTCGGGCTGGCCCAGGCCCTCACGGCTCATGGGGTCGAGGTCAGCTATGGCATCCATCCGGTGGCCGGCCGGATGCCTGGCCACATGAATGTCCTGCTCGCCGAGGCAAACGTGCCGTACCCCCAGCTCAAGGATCTCGAGGAGATCAACCCGCAGTTCCCGCGCACCGACGTCGTTCTCGTCGTCGGAGCCAACGACGTCACCAACCCGGCCGCCCGGCGGCCCGGCAACGCGGTGTCGGGCATGCCGATCCTCGACGTGGATCAGGCCCGGAGCATCATCGTCATCAAGCGGTCCATGGGACACGGGTATGCCGGCATCGACAACGAGTTGTACGCCGACCCCAAGACGGCGATGCTGTTCAGCGATGCCAAGGCAGGACTCAAGGCGCTGCACGCCGGACTGCAGGCGTACGTCGGCTGAGTTGCCGAGGCTCGCCCGCGGCGTATCTGCGGACACGTAGGCGTCTCACGTCGCGATGTCCGTGAAAAGCGCCGCCCACCGACGAGGGTCGCGCCGATGGCCCAGAGCGCGATGACGCCGACGTCGGTCCATGCGAAGCCGTGGGCTGAGCCGTGGACCGACTGCGCTGAAGCCGTCCTGGTTGCAGTGGCGGATCGGGCAGGCGTCGGTGATGTGTTGCCGAGCAGCGCTTGTGCCCACCGGATTGGCGGCGCAGCGACAGCCAGATCGCAGATGGGGGTCTTCCCCGCCGCGTTCGACCCGTGAGGCCCGCACCGCACCGTCGGCGACCGAGGAACTGACCCGGCGCCGGGCTCTCCTACGCCGGGAGCCAGCGGGACTGACCCTGTTGCGCACCCAGTTGTCGACGTTGCCTACACCGGGGTGAGTTGGCGTTCGGGCAGGCCGGGTTCGGTCCCGGCCGCAGCGACCGCTGACGGCTCGACCCGGAGCACCTTCGCCAGTCCGTCTGGTAGCCACCAGTTCCACCGGCCGAACAAGCTGACCAGGGCGGGCACAAGCAACGCCCGCACGAGCGTGGCGTCGATCAGGATCCCGACGCCGAGCGCCGTTCCGAGCACCTTGATGTCGGTGCCGGGTGAGGAGGCCAGCGCCGCGAAGGAGAAGAACAGGATGAGAGCCGCCGAGGTGACCAGTCGTCCCGTGCGGCCCAGGCCGGTGACGACGGCTTGGGCGGTGGAGCCCGTCGCGTCGTACTCCTCGCGCATGCGGGCCAGGATGAAGACCTCGTAGTCCATTGACAACCCGAACAGGAACGCAAAGATGATGACGGGGAGCCAGAACGTGATGGCGCCTGTCGGGGAAACCCCGAACACCGCGTTCGAGCCGTGGCCGTCCTGCCAGAAGAACACCACCGCCCCGAACACCGCGGCGAGCGAGACCAGGTTGAGCAGCACCGCTTTGATGGGCAGCAGCACCGAGCGGAAGGTTCGGACCAGCAGGACGAACGTGATGATGGCGATCAGCGCCAGGACGTACGGGAAATTGTTGTAGACGGCGCGAAAATAGTCCTGCACGACTGCTCCCGTGCCGGCGACGCCGACATTGCCGCCGGTCGCTTGTTGCACGGCCCTGCGCACACCGTCGACAACGACATTGCTCGCACTGTCGACGGTTTCCCGGACCGGTACAACATCCACGACTGCCTGGCCGTTCCTGGTGCCGCCCACCGCTGCGGTTCGCACCCCTGGCACGCCGCGGGCCGCCTGCACCGCCGCCGCCGCCTGGCCCTGCGGCACGAGCACAGCGATCGGTGTGAGGACGCCGTCGCCGACGCCGCCGGCGTTCAGTTGCTGCAGGACGTCGTACGCCGGACCAGTGCGGGCCAGCGAACCGGTGCCCGACTGCCCGATCTTGAGCCCGAAAACCGGCGCGATAATGAGGCCGAGGACGAGCAGCGCCGTTCCTGCGGCCGCCCACCGCCGATGCACGATCAGCCTTGCCCAGGCCGACCAGCCGCGGGCGGCGACGTCATCGTGTCGGATCCGCGGCCAATCCACGCGCGGCCCGAGTTTGGACAGCAACGCCGGCAGCAAGGTCAGCACCACCGCCACGCTGACCAGCGGGATGAGCATGCCGCCCAGACCCATGCTGCGAAGGAAGGGCACCGGCACCACGATGAGGGCAAGCAGACTGATCGCCACCGTGACACCGGAGGCAAGCACGGCGTGACCCGCGGTCTGTACAGCCAGCACGACGGCCTCGTCATTGGTGTGCCCGTGCGCGCGCTCCTCCCGCCATCGCGACACGAGCAACAGCGAATAGTCGATGGCCACGCCGAGCCCGACCAGGGCGATGAGGAATTGCACCACGAAGCTCACGTCGGTGAGGTAGGTCAGGCCGAGTACGAGCAGGAACGTCGTGAGGATGGACACGGCCGCGATGACCAACGGGACGAGCGCCAGGAACGACGCAAAGACGAAGGCCAGCACCGCGAGCGCTCCCAGCGCGCCGAACAGCGTCTCGACGAGCACGCTCGGCCCTTTGGTGTTGCCGCCAGCAGCCAGCAGCCCGTAGGACGTGATGCCGTACTGCAGCCCGGCCGACTGGGCGGCGGCCTGCACGACCGGGCGCAGTGCTGCCTCCAGACCTAGGCCAAACCCCTTCGGCTGCGGCCCCTGGACCAGCGCGAACGTGCTCCTGCCGTCATTGGTGACAAAGCGTGCATCGCCGGTGCTGGCGAGGTCCACGACGCGGGCCTGCGGGAGGCGGGTGCGTACTGCGTCGAACACCTTTGCGATGTCGCCGGCGTGCTGCTGCACGGTGCTGCCCGCGGGCACGGTCAGCAGCGGCACGAACGTGTCGGCCGTACTCGCACCAAACGTCGAGATCAACTGCTGTTCAGCCTTGAACCCCGGCTGCCCGGGCAGCGAGAAGTCGAAGCTCAGCCGGCCGGCGACCGGACCGGCCGCCACGGCTCCGGCGATGAACAGGAGCAGCCAGGTCAGGCCGACGATGAGGCGATGGCGCAAGACAAGTCGAGCGAGGGTCTCCACAATCAAGCACCGTAGACACATCGCGCTGCAAGAGCCAGCAGGGGGCGCCTTGATCGACTGGGCTGACACGCCGGCGCAACGCGGGCAAGCGACAGGGCGGCAGGGGCGCCAACCAGCGATCCCACCTGGTACGGCGACACGGTGGCTGCTCGGCCGATCGGACTAGGCCGTCGGCGCGACATCCCCGCGGTGCTCGACGTCACCGGTCAGACCGGCCCGGTCACCCCGTCGGCCGAGCACGAAGATGTATGTCAGAAAGGCGATCTCGGCCAATCCGCCGATCCCGAGGCGGATCGGGGTCGGTAGGCTGCTCGGTGTCACGAAGGCCTCCAGCAGGCCTGAGACCAACAACACCAGCGCCATCCCGATCGCGCCTGTGATCACTGTCCGACCCTCCTCGGCCAGGGCCGCGGTGCGGGTACGCCGGCCCGGATCGATGACGGTCCAGCCGAGCTTGAGTCCGAGGCCGCTCGCCACGAAGACAGCGGTCAACTCGAGCATCCCGTGCGGCAGGATCAGCGAGAAGAACAGCCCGGTGCGGTGGTTCGCCGCCAGCAGGCCGCCGGCGAAGCCCACGTTGAGCGCGTTCTGCAGGAGCAGGTAAATGACGGGCAGACCCAGCAGCACCCCGAACAAAATTGCCGCTGCGGCGATCTGGGCGTTGTTGGTGAAGACCTTCGCCGCGAAATCCTGCGCCGGGGCGGACCGGTAATACGCCGCAAAATCGTGGTTGACCAGCCGGTCGACAGTCGCAGGGTCGACCAGGGCGGATTGCACCTCGGGATGGGTGGCGAACCACACGCCCGCAGCAACGGCGACCAGCAGCGAAGCGAGCGCCGCCCCCAGCCACCACCAGCGGGCTCGGTACAGCACCGTCGGCAGATCGATCGTGAGGAAGCGCGCGGCGTCCCGCCAGGCCGGCTGGCGGGTGCCGACGACGACACTCCTTGCGCCGGCGATCAAGGAGGACAGCCGCCCGACCAACGCCGGATCGTTGCCGGCGCTTTGCAACACCGACAGGTGCGTGGCCGTCCGCTGGTAGAGATCGACGAGTTCATCGACCTCACCGCCGTGCAGGGAGCGCGCCCGGTGGGCCCTGGCCAACAGCTTCTCGAGGCGGGCCCAGTCACCGGAATGCGCGGCGACGTACGCGTCGAGGTCCACGTCGGCAAGACTAAAGGGGTCGACTCGGCGCCGCCGGGCCAGCGAGGAGGTCAGGTGTCACTGCTCGTCACCGGTGAAGCGGTCGCCCTCGATCTGCGGCCGGCCCGACTCCCCTCGCGCCTCGTCGCCGGGCTGATCGACCTCACCGTCCAATCCTTGTTGCTGGTCGCGTTGGAGGCACTGCTCGTCGCCGCGACCCCGAGCGTCGACAACGCCGTGACCGCGTCCCTGCAGATCGTCGTGCTGTTCGTCGTCCTGGCTGGCTACCCGATCGCGTGCGAATCACTGTTGCGGGGGCGCACCCCCGGCAAGGCCGCGATGGGACTGCGGGTCGTCCGGGACGACGGTGGACCGATCGGGTTCCGCCAGGCGCTGGTGCGTGGCCTGGCGGGGATGTTCATCGAACGGCCCGGAGTCACGTTCTTCGTCGGCGCCGTCGGCTGCTCGCTGCTCAACCCGGCGAGCAAGCGGATCGGTGACGTGCTGGCCGGCACGCTGGTCCTGCAGGAGCGCGTCCCGGTCCGCGGCGGCGCGGTCGCGACCATGCCGCCGCCCCTGGCCACCTGGGCGGCAGATCTTGAGTTGGCCGGCCTCCAAGACAACCTCGCGTTGTCCGTTCGCTCGTTCGTGGCCCGCTCTGCCGAGCTCACCGACGCTGCCCGCGAAGACCTCGGCGGTCGCCTGGTGTCGGCCGTCTCGTCCGTCATCACCCCTCCCCCACCGCCCGGTACACCGGGCTGGGCCTACCTGGCGGCTGTGCTCGCCGAACGGCGGCGGCGCGAGGAGCTCCGGCTTGGCGCACCCGGCTCGTCGGCCCCGCCGGCGCAGCCGGTGTGGCTCGCACCCGCGGCTGCAGAGTCAGGCGATCCCACCACGCCCGCCCCGGCCGCCGAGATCGCGCTGGTCACACCGGCAATCGCCGTACAGCAGCCTTCGGGGTCCGGGGGCTTTGCTCCCCCGGCCTGAGCGACGGAACCGGGCCTCCCTCCGGACGCCGAACGGCCCGGCCCCCGAGGGGACCGGGCCGCCGTGGGCATTGCCTAGTAGCGGTAGGCGTCGGCTTTGTAGGGGCCGTTGACGTCGACACCGATGTACTCGGCCTGATCCTTGCGCAGCTCGGTCAGCTGCACATTGAGCGCGGCCAGGTGCAGCCGGGCGACCTTCTCGTCCAGGTGCTTGGGCAGTACGTAGACCTGGGTCTCGTAGTCGTCATTCTTGGTCCACAGCTCGATCTGCGCGATCGTCTGGTTGGTGAAGGAGTTGCTCATCACGAACGACGGGTGACCGGTCGCGTTGCCGAGGTTGAGCAGGCGTCCCTCTGACAGCAGGATGATCGAGTGCCCGTCGGGGAAGATCCACTCGTCGACCTGGGGCTTGATGTTGTTCCGTTGAATGCCACGGGTCTTGATGAGGCCGGCCATGTCGATCTCGTTGTCGAAGTGGCCGATGTTGCCCAGGATTGCGTTGTGCTTCATCCGTTCCATGTCAGGGACCATGACGATGTCCTTGTTGCCGGTCGCCGTGATGATCACGTCGGCCTGCTCGATGACGTCGTCGAGTCGAGCCACCTGGAAGCCTTCCATGGCGGCCTGCAGGGCACAGATCGGGTCGATTTCAGTCACGATGACGCGGGCGCCCTGGGCGCGCAGCGACTCGGCCGAGCCCTTGCCGACATCGCCATAGCCGCAGACGACGGCCGTCTTGCCGGCGAGCATCACGTCGGTCGCCCGGAAGATGCCGTCGACGAGGGAGTGGCGGCAGCCGTAGAGGTTGTCGAACTTGGACTTCGTCACGCTGTCGTTGACGTTGATCGCCGGGAACAGCAGCGTGCCGGCCTTGGCGAACTCATACAGCCGCATGACACCGGTCGTGGTCTCCTCGGTGACGCCCTTGATGCCGGCGGCGATCCTGGTGAACCGCTGCGGGTCTGTGGCGAGCGACCGGCGCAGGGTGTCGAGGATGACGGCGTACTCCTCGGAGTCGTCTTCGCTGGTCGGCGGGACGACGCCCGCGGCCTCGAACTGCACACCCTTGTGGACCAGCAACGTCACGTCGCCGCCGTCGTCGAGGATCATGTTGGGACCCGCGCCGTCCGGCCACTGGACGACCTGCTCGGTGCACCACCAGTACTCCGGCAGGGTCTCGCCCTTCCAGGCGAAGACCGGGACGCCGGCAGGGGCCTCGACTGTTCCGGTCGGCCCGACGGCGACCGCGGCGGCGGCGTGATCCTGGGTGGAGAAGATGTTGCAGCTGACCCAGCGGACCTGTGCGCCGAGCTCGACGAGGGTCTCGATGAGCACTGCGGTCTGAATGGTCATGTGCAGCGAGCCGGTGATCCGCGCGCCGGTAAGAGGCTTGGTCAGCCCGAACTCCTTGCGCATCGCGATCAGGCCGGGCATCTCGTGCTCGGCGAGGCGGATCTCCTTGCGGCCGAATTCGGCCAGGGACAGGTCCTGGACCTTGAAGTCCTGCGTGATGGTCATGACGTTCCTTTGTTCGTGGGGGTCAGGAGGGTGCCGCTGTGCAGCAGAGCACTGTGCTTGTCCTGCTCGAAGGCGAGCCAGTCCGAGTCCGGCACGCCCTCCGGGGGTCGTGGAGAGGCGCTGAACCACTCGTCCAGCACCGCTGCGAGCTCGGGCTCGCGGCGCAGCCGAAGGGCAAAACCGACGTCACCAAGTTCGACGCCGTGCCGCTCCAGCAGGTCGCGCAGCGTGCGCAGCCGCTGCAGCTGAGCCGGTCCATAGAGCCGGTAGCCGCCTTTGGAGCGGGCCGCCTCGACCAGACCGAGCTGCTCCACGTAACGCAGCATCCGCGCCGACCAACCGGTGGTCGTCGCTGCCTCATGGATCGTCAGCGTGGCCATCGCTGACAACCTTAGCAGCGTCGTGTCAGGGTTGCATGCCCGGTGCCGCCAACCCGGACGGAGGCGTGTCAAGGTCGTCCAGCCGATCCACCACCACGTCACCGAGCAGGTGCACGACCCGGCGCACGCCGGTGGCCAGGTCGTCCACCTCGTACCGCTCGGTCCCCAGCGCATCGGCCAACCGTGCCCATTGCACGTCGACGGTCCGGGTGGCAGCCACCGGTTCGGTCACCTCGACCAGCCGGAGTCGGCGGGTCTGCCCGATCCCGAGCCGGAGATGGCGCGCCAGCACCACGTCGTACGCCGGGCTGGGGCCGGTGAAGCCGTCAGCGCGGACCGTCATCACCCGCCCATCGCGCCGCCACATGACGTCTGGGCCGACGACGCCACCGCGCAGCTCCCACCCGACGCGGGCAACGGCCAGCCGGACGACCACCCAGCGGTCGTCGACGGTCAGGTCGAGACGGTCGCTCACGTAGCGCCAGCCGGCCGGGCCGGGGGCGCAGGTGAACCGCTCCAGCGCGCCGTCGACCAGTCGGTAGACGCCCGCCGGCATCGGGTCTCAGTCGTCGAAGTCGGCGCCGCGGGCGACCGCGTCCCAGGCAGCCCATTCGGTCAGGCGCGCCTGGTAGGTCGCGGGTCCCACCTCGGCGGCCAGCTTGCCGAGCAGCAGCCGGCGCGGCGGCGTATCGCTGGCGAGCACCTGCAGCAGGGCCTCGCCGGCCCGCCGCGGGTCGCCGGCCTGGGTTCGGGCCTGCGCTCCGGACATCGCTTCGCGCCGGTCGCCGAGGATTGCGTCGTACGCCGGGAGAGGGGTTGCGCGGATCATGCTGTCGCCGTTCCAGTCGGTGCGGAACGGGCCGGGCTCGACGATCGTCACGCCGATGCCGAAGGGCTCGACCTCCTGGGCGAGCGACTCGGAGAATCCCTCCAGCGCCCATTTGCTGGCGTGGTAGATGCCGGTGTTGAGAAAGCCGGCGACGCCACCGATGCTGGAGATCTGGAAGATGTGCCCGGCGCCCTGCGCCCGCATGCCGGGCAGGACCGCCTGGGTGCACCACAGCGCGCCGAAGACGTTGACCTCGAACTGGTCACGCACCTGCTGCTCGCTCGCCTCCTCCACACCACCGGCCAGCCCGTAGCCGGCGTTGTTGACAACGACGTCGAGCCGACCACGAAAGCTGGTCGCCTCGTCGATGACGGCGTGCACCCGCTCGCGGTCGGTGACGTCCAGGGCGAGCGCCAGCGCGCGGTCGGGGTGCGCGGCGACGAGATCGTCCAGCTGCCCGACCGTACGGGCGGTCGCGACGACGGCATCGCCGGCTTCCAGGGCAACCTCGGCAAAGGCGCGGCCGAGGCCGCGCGAGGCTCCGGTGACAAGCCAGGTCCTGGGGGTGGGAAGCGTCATGACGGGGCCAACCCGACGACGTCTTGGCATGTTCCGGCTCAGGCCTGCCAGCTCGACAGATAACGGTCCTGGTCGTCGGTGAGCGCATCGAGCCCCACCCCGAGGGCCGCCAGCTTGGTGCGGGCGACCTCGGCGTCGATGCCGGCCGGCACCTCGTGCACCCCGGGCGGCAACTGCTGGTTGACGAGCCATTCGACGGTGAGCGCCTGCACCGCGAAGCTCATGTCCATCACGGCCGCCGGGTGTCCCTCGGCGGCGCCGAGATTGGCGAGGCGGCCCTCGGCGAGGAGCAGCAGCCGGCGGCCGTCCGGCATGACGTGCTCGTCGACGTGGGGCCGGACGCGCGTCACCTCGACCGCTGCCGCGGCCAGCCCGACGACGTCGACCTCGACGTCGAAGTGCCCCGCGTTGGCCAGCACCGCTCCATCGCGCATGACGGCGAAATGCTCCGGCCGCAGCACGTCGCGGTTGCCGGTCGCGGTGACGAAGACCGCACCGATCCGGGCGGCTTGCGCCATCGGCAGGACCCGGTGTCCGTCGAGCACCGCCTCGAGCGCCCGGCCCGGATCGACCTCGGTCACGACGACCTGCGCGCCCAGACCCCGTGCCCGCGCGGCGATCCCGCTGCCGCACCAGCCATAGCCCGCGACGACGACGGTGGTCCCCGCGAGCAACACGTTGGTGGCCCGCATGATCGCGTCGAGCGTCGACTGGCCGGTGCCGTGCCGGTTTGCGACAAGCCGCTGGGTCGCCGTGTCGTTGACGGCGACCATCGCAAGCCGCAGCGCGCCCTCGCCGTTCATCTGCCGCAGCCGCAGCACCCCGGTGGCGGTCTGCTCGCAGCCGGCCCGCACCCCGGGCAGCAGCTCCGGACGGGCGTGCAGCAACTGCACCAGGTCGCACCCGTCATCGAGCACGAGGGCCGGCCGGGCCTCGAGGACGGCGCGCAGATGCCCCCCGTAGCCAGCCCGGTCGACGCCGTGCCGGGCGTGCACGGCAACCCCCAGGGTGACGAGCGCCGCAGCGACGTCGTCCTGGGTCGAGAGCGGGTTGGAGGCAGCCAGGTGCAGGCGCGCACCGCCGGCGGTGAGCGTCCGGGCCAGGGCCGCCGTCTCGGAGGTGACGTGCATGCAGGCCGCGACGACGAGGCCTTCGAGCGGCCGCTGCTTGGCAAACCGCTCGGTCAGCAGACCGAGCACGGGCATCGCCCGCTCGGCGTAGGCGATCCGGCGCAGACCCTGGCCGGCCAGCGACGAATCCGCGACGTCGGAGGCGACCAACGGATCCGAGTCGGCCATGGGCAGACACTAGGGTCGCGATCGGGCTTGGCCAACAAGCGAAGGAGCTGATCGTGGACGACGACCTGCGAGCCCGGATCGAGGGCGGTACGGCGTTCGCCCGCACGCTCGGTGCGACCCTCGTCGAGGTGGCCGACGGCTCGGCCGTGCTGCGCCTGGACGCGGCGCCGGAGCTGCACAACCACGTCGGTGGGCCGCACGCCGCAACCCTGTTCGGGCTCGGTGAGACCGCCGCAGCAGCAGTCGTCATCACGGTCTTCGCCGACCTGGTCGACGCCGGCGCCGTACCGCTGATCAAGTCGGCAGCGATCGACTACACGGCGATCGCGACCGGGGTGGTCCTCGCGAGCGCCCACCTGGCCGGCGACGGCGGGGATGGGGTGCGCGAGTCGGTCGCGACCCGAGGGGTGGCCGTCTTCCCGGTCGAGGTGGTGTTCCGCCGCGAGGACGACGGCGTCGAGACCGCGACGATGACCGCCCAGATGGCCCTCAAGCAGCGCTGAGCCTGGCGCTAGGAGCCGGGCGACCGGTCCAGGTCAGGCTCGAGATAGAGCTGCCGGGCCAGCGGCTCGACGGCCCGGACCCGAGCCTCGGCGTCGTCGATGGCGCGGGCCACCGCCCGCACGGTGAGCCCCGGGGCGATGGCGATCTTGGCGGCGACGAGCAGCTCGTCCGGCCCGAGGTGCAGCGTCTTGAGGTGGATCACCCGCAGCACGCTGGTCCCGTCGACGAGGGCGCCGCAGATCGCCTCGACGGCCTCGCGCGACGCGGCCTCGCCGATCAGCAGCCCCTTCATCTCGACCGCGAGGACCACCGCGACCAGGCCGAGCAGCACCCCGATCGACAGCGTGCCGACGCCGTCCCAGATCCCGTCCCCCGTCACCAGGGCGAGGCCGACCCCGGCCAGGGCGAGCAGCAGGCCGATCAGGGCGGCGAGGTCCTCCAGCAGGACCACCGGCAGCTCGGGGGCCTTGGCCCGGCGTACGAACGTGACCCAGGAGGCGTCACCCTTCAGCGGCCGGGCCTCGTGCACAGCGGTCCGGAAGGAAAACGACTCGGCCACGATCGCGAACACCAAGATGGCGATCGCCACGGCGGGGCTGTCCAACATGTGCGGGTGCCGGATCTTGTTGATGCCCTCGTAGACGGCGAACAGCGAGCCGATGCTGAACAGCACGAGGGCCACCACGAAGGCGTAGAAGTAGCGGTCCCGGCCGTAGCCGAACGGATGCCGCTCGTCAGCCTCGCGGCTGGCCCGCTTGCCACCGACGAGCAGCAGCACCTGGTTGCCGGAGTCGGCCAGGGAGTGCACCGCCTCGGCGGCGAGCGAGGACGACCCGGTCACAAAGAAACCGACGAGTTTGGCGGCGGCGATCGCCAGGTTGGCGCCGAGCGCCGCGACGATGGCCTTGCTGCCGCCGCCGGCGCTCACCGGATGAGCCGGCTCTTCAGCGCCGAGATCGCCTCAACCGGGGTGGGATCGGTGTCCTGGGCGAGGGCGAGGTAGGTGCTGGCGAAGTCGCCGAGGGCAACCACCGAGGCAAGCCGCTCGAACGCCGACCCCCCCTCGGTGAGCAGCTCGGAGACCTCGACCCCGCGCTCACGGGCCAGGTCGCGTGACGCGGTGGCACGAACAGCGACCTGGGGATGCTCCTCGGTGTCGCGCAGGAGGACCAGGTGCAGCCGGGTGCGCTCGTCGGGCTGCTCGACCGGGTCGGCGAACAGGTCGGCGTCGCTGCGCAGCCCCCTCGCGAACGGCCCGTCGAAGGCGACGACCTGGTTGTGCGCCGCCTCCGGCAGCACGCCGTACGACGCAGGCGTGTTGGCGTTCTCGTTGAGCTGGCAGGCCATCCGGTAGGCGGCAACGCCGGTCAGCGGCGAGCTGCCCCAGACGACGGGGAGCTGACCGGTGAGCGACAGCGCGAGTTGTTTGGCGGGGTTGACGACCAACTCGGCGTCGGGGCGGCAGCGCTGGGCAAGCTGCTCGAGCAGCTGGGCGGTGGCCTCGAGCACCGCGGGCCCGGCCCGCAGCAGGCCGAGGGCGTCGGCGGCCACGACGAGGGGCGTGGCCAGCGCCCACATCGAGGCCCGGGGCTGACGGCCCTGGCCGACCGGCACGAACAGCGCCCGGCCGCGGGCCCCCAATGCCTCAAGGGGTGAACCGCCGGCGCCGACGACGAGCAGCCGGCAGCCGCGGCGGACCGCTTCCTCGAGGGCCGACAGCGTCTCCTCGGTGGCGCCCGAGCAGGACACCGCCACGACCAGGTCGGCGGCGCCGACCCAGGTCGGCAAGCCGTGACCGCGGTGGGTCAGCACCGGTACTGGACAGCTCACGCCCGCGACGGCGGCGAGCACGTCGCCGGCGATGCCGGAGCCGCCCATCCCGCAGACGACGACCGACCGCGGCAGGTCCTCATCGGCGAGCCCTGTCAGGCCGGCCTCGGCGCACAGTTGGCCGGCCTCGCGGACCTGCGCGGCGGCTGAGGCGACCGCCCGAAGCATCTGCCCCGGGTCCCGCGCCTCGAGCTGTCCGACGTCGTCGAGCAGCTCGTCGGGCGCGAGTGTCACGAGGGCTTGCGGGCCTCGTCGACCAGCAGCACCGGGATGTCGTCCCGAACCGGGTAGGCCAGGCCGCAGCCGGTGCAGACCAGCTCGCTGGCGGCGTCATCGGCCCGCAGCGGGGCCCTGCAGTCCGGGCAGGCGAGGATCTCGAGCAAGGCGGGGTCCAGCTTCATGCCGCCACCCTAGCGGCGGACGATCGCGAGCACCTCGTCACGCACGACAGCCATCGCGGCGGCGTCCCTCGCTTCGACATTGAGGCGCAGCAGCGGCTCGGTGTTGGAGGCCCGGACGTTGAACCAGGCCCCGTCGCCCAGGTCGACGGTCAGCCCGTCGAGCTCGTCCTGCTGCCGGCCGGCGTACGCCGTCTTGAGCTCGGCCACCTTGGCCGCGGCGTCGGTCACGGTCGAATTAATCTCGCCCGACGCGGCGTACCGATCGTAGGTCGAGAGCAGCCCCGA
>JAYTOZ010000137.1:0-2175 GCA_043747515.1 Frankiales bacterium
CCCGGTCGCCCCGGGCGCGGCCAAGGCTGTTCCCAAGGCCGGTGTGCCGGTCGCCGCCACGAGCGCAGGCGCGCTGCAGTCGATCAGCGTCGCCATCAACGTCGTGGGCAGCTACTTCCAGATCGAGCAGTTCTTCAACGGACTCGAGCACCTCAGCCGGGCGACCAGGGTGACCGGCTTTTCCCTCGCGCCGGGATCCAACCCGGTCAAGGCCGCCGCCGCAGGGGCGACGGCTGACGACGGCAAGACGCTCACCACGACTATCACCGCGCAGGTGTACATGGCCACCGGCAGACCAGCGGCCGTTGCGGTCACCGTGCCCGGCCAGAGTGCCAAGACCCCGACCGTTTCACCGAAGAAGTAGGGCCCGGACATGACCATGACCGAGACGACGTTCCCCTTCAACGACGCCCCCGAGGAGGCTGTCGCCCCTGCGCCCAACCGACGAAATCTGCTACTGGCCGGTGGTCTTGCCGCAGTCCTGCTCGTCGGTGGGGGTGGCTACTACCTGTTCGGCACCAGCTCCGCCGATGACACGGCCGTCGCCTTCACGCCGCGCCCGGTGCGCGCAGGTGCCCCCGCCACCAAAACCGCTGTGAAGCCGCCGACCAAGGCCAAGCCGGCAGCCGTCACGAAGGTGCCGGCCATGTCGACCGAGCATCTCGGGCACGACCCCTTCAAGGCGCTCTACGTCCAGCCGGTCGCCGCCGCTGCTCCGCTCACCCCGGCCGCAGTGCCTGGTGCAATGACCGGGACGACACCCGCGACGACCTCCGTGACCACCGGCACAGCCCCCACGACGACTACGACCGGTACCACCACGACTGGCACCACCACGACCGGCACCACGTCCGCCGCCGGCACGCCGTACGCGCTGCAGCTCGTCTCGGTCAGCAAGCCGAGCCCCGAGACGCGGTTCTTCGTCTTCAAGGTCGCCGGGGTCAGCAAGACGGTCATCCCGGCCCAGCGGTTCGGCAAGTACGGCGAGCTGATCGTGCTCGCCTACACCAAGACCGCAAGCGGCACGGTCACCGGCGCGATCATCCAGGTCGGTGACGACAGCCCGATGGGCGTCGCCATCGGCGAGAAGGTCACGGTGCTCTGACAGGTGACGGTGCTCTCAGGGTTCACGTTGCTCTGAGAGTTCACGGTGCTCTGAGAGTTCACGGTGCTCTGACACACTGCTCGCATGCTTCGTTGGCTTACAGCAGGGGAGTCCCACGGCCCCGCCCTCGTGGCGGTGCTCGAGGGGCTCCCCGCCGGCGTTGCCGTGACGACCGGCGTCGTCGCCGAGGAGTTGGCCCGCCGCCGGCTCGGTTACGGTCGCGGTGCCCGGATGGCGTTCGAGCAGGACCAGGTGTCTTTCCTGGGGGGCGTACGGCATGGCCTCTCCCAAGGGGGTCCGCTCGCGGTGATGGTCGGCAATACCGAGTGGCCCAAGTGGGACGTCGTGATGGCGCCGGACCCGGTCACCGCCGAACAGCTTGAGGGCCTGGCCCGCAACGCGCCGCTGACCCGGCCCCGCCCCGGCCACGCTGACCTTGTCGGCATGCAGAAGTACGGCTTCGACGACGCCCGACCGGTGCTGGAGCGGGCCAGCGCCCGGGAGACCGCCGCCCGGGTCGCTCTCGGCGCCGTCGCCAAGGCGTTCCTGCGACAGGCCTACGGCGTCCAGGTGCTCAGCCACGTCGTCAGCATCGGCAGCCAGCAGGTGCCCGAGGGCACGCAGTTGCCCACCCCCGACGACCTCGCGGCCATCGACGCGAGCCCAGCCCGGGCCTTCGACGCCGACAGCAGCGCCCGGATGGTGGCCGAGGTCGACGTGGCCAAGAGAGAGGGTGACACCCTCGGCGGCGTCGTCGAAGTGCTCGCCTACGGCCTTCCACCGGGGCTCGGCAGCCACGTCCATTGGGACCGCCGGCTGGACGCGAAGCTGGCCTACGCCCTGATGGGCATCCAGGCGATGAAGGGCGTCGAGATCGGCGACGGCTTCGAGACCGCCCGACGGCGGGGCAGTGTCGCCCACGACGAGATCGTCCGCGGTAGCGACGGCGCGCTGACCCGCACGACCGGCCGGGCGGGTGGCACCGAGGGCGGCATGAGCACCGGCGACGTCCTGCGCGTGCGGGCCGCCATGAAGCCGATCAGCACCGTGCCGCGCGCGCTGCAGACCAT
>JAYTOZ010000138.1:0-4830 GCA_043747515.1 Frankiales bacterium
CAGGGGTCGGCCAGCATGACGATCTGCACGGCCGCAGACTAGACCCGCAGTTGCCGCTCCAGGACGGTCCGCGCCTCGACGAGGGACGGGCCGTACCACGTCAGGTGCCGGCCACTGACGCATCGCACCGTCGCCGGGACGGGCCACTCCGAGCCGGTGAAGGCGTAGGGCTCGTCCGGCAGCACCACCACGTCGTACGCCGGGACCGTCGGGGGGCTGATCCGCGGGTAGCGCTCAGGGTCGTCGGCCAGCACGTTGTCGATGCCGAGCCGGGCCAGCACGTCACCGGCGAAGGTGTCCCGGCCCAGGGCCATCCACGGCTTGTGCCAGATGGGCACAACGGCGTTGCGGCGGGGGCCCGTCGTCGCAGCTGCCGTGGAGCCAGGTGCCCACGCCTGGGAGGCCTCGTCGAGCCAGCCCGGCCGGTCCAGGTTGCAGCCGGCGAGCAGCCGGCCGAGTGAGTCCAGGGCCTCGGGAACGGTCCGCGGGGAGGTTACCCAGACGGCGAGGCCGGCAGCGCGGAGGGCGTCGAGGTCGACCGCCCGGTTCTCCTCGCTGTTGGCCAGCACGAGATCGGGACCGAGGGCGACAACCCCTGCTATATCGGGGTTCTTGGTGCCGCGGACCCGGGTCACCGCAAGGTCGGCCGGGTGGCTGCACCAGTCCGTCGCACCGACCAGCAGCCCCGGCGCGGTGACGGCGACCGCCTCCGTCAGTGAAGGGACGAGCGAGACCACCCGACGCACCGGGCGCGGGTGCGCGATGCCGAGGTCGTCGCGGACCTCAGACGTCGGTGACTCGCAGGCCCGCATGTGCCTGGTAGCGCCGGTTGACCGAGATGAGGTTGGCGGTCAGCGCCTCGACCTGATGGGCGTTGCGGAGCCGGCCGGCGTAGATCCCCCGCATCCCCGGGATCTGCGCAACCAGCTGCTGGACAGCATCGGTCGCCTCTCGATCGTCACCGAGTACGAGGACGTCGGCGTCGAGGGTCTGGGCCGATTCGTCGAGCAGCAGCACGGCGCTGACGTGGTGGAACGCGCCGACGACCCGACTGCCAGGGAGCACCGCCGCCGCCTGCTGCGCCGCGCTGCCCTCGTCGACCGCGAGCGCATACGCCCCCTGCTTGTCGAAGCCGAGCGGGTTGACGCAGTCGATGACAATCTTGCCGCGCAACGCTTCGGCCAGGGAGACGAGCAGCTCCCGATGGCCCTCCCATGGCACGGCGAGGATGACGACCTCGCCCGCTGCTGCGGCCTCGGCGTTGGTCTTGCCGCTGACCCCGCCGGGCAGACCGCCGGCAGCATCCGCCGCTCGGCCCGCGTCCCGCGAGCCGAGGACCACCCGGTGGCCGGCGAGAGCAAACCGCCGGGCCAGCCCCCGGCCCTGCTCACCGGTGCCGCCGAGGACGGCGATCACCGCGGTCCGGATGTCGGTAACGGCGGGTACAGCGGCGTCGCTCATAACGGCCAGTCTGCCAGCCGGGCTGGACATCCCAGGACTTGGCCAAGGTTCCCGAACCTGCAGGCACTTTCATGCTGGTCCGCGACGGGGGTCGCAGCCCGCCGCCGCGTCGATGTCGGCTTGCAAGCCGGCGTGGTCCAACCGGTGCCGGCTGCCCGTCAGGTCCTACGACGGGAGCCGCGGCTGGACCGCAGCCGCGCGGGCCTCGGTCAGCACGTCGACACGGAACGGCTCCTGGACGCCGAGCTCGACGCGCAGGGTCGCCCAGCCGTGCGCCGGGATCGGCAGGACGACCCGAGAGGTCAGCGCGCGCGCACCAGAGGCCGAGGACGCTAGCGCGGTGTTTCAGGCCCGGGTACGAACGCCGGGCCGTGACCGGGCACGACCAGATCGACCAGCGCGAGTACCCGCTCCCGTTGGGCCCGTAGCACGGCTCGATCGGGCGAGTAGGGGTCTTCGGCCGGGCCGTCAGCCGTCCACCACAGGTGGGTCAGCGCCACGACCCGATCGGCGGTGCCGACCAGGACGCTGAGGTCCTGCAGGGTGTGGCCCGGCGTCGCGAGCAGCCGCACCGACGGCGTCAGCAGCACTCCTTCGGCAGCTCGCGGCTGCCACTGATCGCGGGTGTAGACGGCCTGGAAGTCGTGCACCGGCACCTCGCCGAACAAGGCGATGTTGACGGTGTGATCTGGGTGGTGATGGCTCAGGACGACGTCGGTGACGTCCGCGGGCGACACCCCGAGCTGCTCGAGCGGGTCGATGATCGACGACCTCGCCGGCACCATGCCTGGATCCACCACGATCACCCGGTCGCCGTCGCGGACCAGGCTCACCGTGCCGGCGACGCGGGGCAGCGCGGCGTAGCCGGTGAACAGCACATCGAGCCGGGCCGTGCGCGCCACATCATGAGTCATCGCGGATCACGTTACGACTGTCGCAGGTCCACCTGCAACAGTGCCGAGGTGATCGAGCGGGAACGCCTCCGGGCCGGGCTGCGCGCGTCCGCGCCGTACGCCGCGGCGTCGCTGCTGTTGAGCTTCTCCTTCGGTGCGGTCGCCACCGCCGCGGGGCTGCCCAAGGTTGCCGCCGTCGTGATGTCAGCCGTCGTCTACGCCGGGTCCGCGCAGTTCGCCAGCGTCGGCATCCTCGCGGCCGGGGGTGGGATCGGCGCCGCCGTCGCCGCGGCAGCGCTGATGAACTCGCGCTTCCTGCCGATGGGGGTCGCGCTCGGACCGTCGCTGCCCGGCGGCCCGCTGCGTCGGGCCTTGCAGGGGCAGGCGGTCGTCGACACCTCCTGGGCGCTCGCTGCGCGAGGCGACGGCACCTACGACCGGTCGTTTCTGTTCGGGCACAGCGCGCCGCAGTACGCCTGCTGGGTGATCGGCACCGGACTCGGCGTCCTCAGCGGAAGCCTCGACACCAGGGCGCTCGGTCTCGACGCCGTGTTCCCGGCCTTCTTCCTGGCCCTGCTGATCGGCGAGCTGCGCAAGGGAACGCGTACGACGACGGGCGTCGCCCTGGCTGGTGCCGCGCTCGCGCTGGCGCTGCTTTCGTATGTGCCCATCGGCGTCCCGGTTCTCGCGGCCAGCGGCGCGGCCCTGGTTGGGCTCAGGGCGCGCGGGTGACCGTCTGGACGACGATTGCCCTGGTCGCCCTGGTGACGTTCGCGATCAAGGGCTGCGGCCCGGCTCTGTTCGGCAACCGAGCGTTGCCGCCGGCGCTGACCCGGGTCGTCGTCCTGCTCGCCCCGGCGCTGTTGGCCGCGCTCGTCGTCACCTCAGCGGTTGCGAACGGCCCGCGACTCCAGGTCGGCGCCGACACCGGCGGCGTCGCTGTCGCGGGCCTCCTGCTGTGGCGAGGCATGACGGTGCTGCCAGCCGTGCTGCTCGCAGCGGCGGTGACGGCTGGTCTGCGCTGGGCCGGTCTTCCCTAGCCGGCGTGCAGCCAGGACAGGGGTTCGCTGCCCCCGGCGTCCGGGTGCGGACGGGGTTGCGGAACGACCCTCTGGTGCCGAATGGTGCTGGGACTGGCGGGTCGGCCGGTATGCCAGCCCTGGACCGTGTCGCAGCCGGCATCGGCGAGCGCCTCCAACGTCGGCTGGTCCTCGACGCCCTCGGCCACGACTCGCAGCCGCAGGTCGTGGGCAAGGCCGATGGTGCTGGCGACGATCAGGGCGCAGGACTCGTCGGAGAGCAGGTCCCGGACGAACGAGCGGTCGATCTTGAGCTCGTCGATCGGGAGCAACCGCAGATAGCCCAGGCTGGACAGCCCGGTGCCGTAGTCGTCCAGGGACAGCCCGACACCGAGGGTGCGCAGGTCGAGCAGGGTGGCGATGATGCGGTCCGGATCGCTCATCACCACAGTTTCGGTCACCTCCAGCCGCAGGTACTTGGGCGCAACCGCATGCTCCCTCAGCAGCTGGGCGACGATTTTGGGCAGGTCTGCGTCGAGTAGGTCCGGGGCGCCGAGATTGACCGCGATGTGCACGTCGCGACCGCTGGCGAGCAGTTCCTGCAGGAAGGCGATGGCTTGGCTCAGCACCTGCAGGGTCAGCGCTGGAAGCAGCCCCGCCCGCTCGACCGCAGGCAGGAAATCACCCGGGAGCAGCAGCCCACGGGTCGGGTGCTGCCAGCGGACCAGGGCTTCGAAGCCGACGACGTGGCCGTCTCGCGGATCGGTCTTCGGCTGGTACCAGGCGTGCATCTGGTCACCGGCACGCAGCGCCACCCGCAGTTCGCTGAGCAGCGTCAGCCGGTCGCGGGTCCGCTGGTCCAGGGTTGCGTCCCAGCTGACGCTCCCGATGTGGGTGTCCTTGGCGCGGTACAGCGCGAGGTCGGCCCGCCGCAGCAATTCGATCGAGACATCGCCGGGCTGGCTCAACTCGGTCAGGGCGACATGTCCGATGCTGACCCCGACGACGACCTGGGTCGTCGCGACCAGTAGCGGGCGTCCGATCACCGTTCGTAGCGTGGCGGCCAGCTGCGGCCCGGTGGGACCGGGGCGGGCGCGCCGCGTGCGTCGCGGCATCAGCACGGCGAACTCGTCACCACCGAGCCGCGCCACCAGGCAGCCGGTGGCGGTGCTGTGCAGGAGGCCGGCGATCATGGCGAGCAGGTCGTCGCCGGCGGCATGCCCGAGGGTGTCATTGACCACCTTGAACCCGTCGAGGTCGAGCAGCAGCAGCTCAAGGGGATGGTCTGCCGATGGCGGCAGCTGTTTCGCGGTGGCGCTGATCGCCTCGAGCAGGGCGCGCCGGTTGGCCAGGCCGGTGAGCTCGTCGGTACGGGCCTGCGCACGGGTCCGCTCCAGGATCCGGCCCTGGGCGAACAGCTGCGAGGTCCGGCAGACAGCGAGCACCACACACACCGA
>JAYTOZ010000139.1:0-2757 GCA_043747515.1 Frankiales bacterium
TGAGGCCGTTGAAGACCTTCAGCGCCTCGGCGTCAGTGGCGTAACCCGCGACCTTGAGGGTCGGCGCGAAGAACGCCCGGGTCATCACGAGCGTGTCGAGCACCTGGTCGGCGATCGGTACGGCGCCAGCAAGGACGCCGCAGGCGGGAGCTGCGCCGGCCACCAGGCCCGGGTGCTCCTCGGCCAGCGTCTCGGTGATCAGCCCGCCGAGTGAAGCGCCCCACACGTAGGTGCGCTTGACCCTGCCGGGATGGCTGGCCTTGAAGCTCGCCAGCAGCAGGAGGTCGTCATTGACGGCGTCGCGGACAGCGAAGCCGTTACTGCGGTACGACGAGCCGAGCAGCGCGTAGCCCCGGGCCAGCAATGAGCTCGCCGCGTCGCCGTCGGAGCCGGTCGGGGCGAGCTCAGCCGCCCGGTTCGGGTCCAGCGTGGTGCGGATCCCGTGGTTGAACAGCAGGACCGTGCCGTTCCAGGCCGCCGGGACCTTGGCGGCCCAGGCGGCACCACGGATCGAGCCGGAGGTCGCGGTCACCCCGGCCGGCGCGGCCGAAACAGCTGGTGTGGTGAGGGCGAGCGCGCCGCACGTGGCGGCAGCGGTGAGGACCGCAACGGAGGTGCGGCGGGCACGGCGGGGCGAGACGGTCATGTCGTCCTTGGGTCCGAAGGGGTACGCCCGGTTTGCGGGCGTGTTGCTGCTCAGAATGGGCCATCGGACCAGCCGCCACCATGGCCCGATGGGATGGTTGCGATCCGTTGACGAGCCTGGACCTAGCGGTCGGCGTCGGTCGTCACCGTCTGCTGCTGCTCGGCGCTCTCCTGCCACTGGTGACCGGTGCGGGTCTCGTGCCCGAAGGTCCGGCGCAGCGGCGCGAGCACCCGCCGGCGCACGGTTGCCACGATGCGGTCGCGCCGGGTCGAGGATGCAGTCATCCCGGGACCGTAGTCCGGCCGGGACGGGACCGCTAGTGACCTGCGTCGTCCCAGGTGCGACCGACGCCCACGCTGACGTCGAGCGGCACCGACAAGGGATACGCCTCACCCATCTGCGTGCGCACCAACGCCTCGAGGGCGTCGCGCTCACCGGGTGCGACCTCAAGGACGAGCTCGTCGTGCACCTGCAGCAGCAGGCGTGACCGCAGCCCCTGCGCGGCGAGCTGGCGGGAGACGTTGAGCATCGCGAGCTTGATGATGTCGGCCGCGCTGCCCTGGATCGGGGCGTTCAGGGCCATTCGCTCGGCCATCGAACGGCGTTGGCCGTTGTCGCTGGTGAGGTCCGGCAGGTAGCGGCGGCGGTCCAGGATCGTCGAGGTGTAGCCGTCCTTGCGGGCCTGCTCGACGACGTCGCGCAGGTAGTCACGCACCCCGCCGAACCGCTCGAAGTAGGCCGTCATCTGCTCCTTGGCCTCCTCGGTCGAGATCCGCAGCTGCCCCGCGAGGCCGAACGCCGACAGGCCGTACGCCAGTCCGTACGACATCGCCTTGACCCGGCGCCGCAGCTCGGGATCGACCTGGTCGACCGGCACCCCGAACGCCCGTGAGGCCACGAAGGTGTGCAGGTCCTCCCCCGTGGTGAACGCCTCGACCAGGCCGGCATCCTCGGACAGGTGCGCCATGATCCGCATCTCGATCTGGCTGTAGTCGGCGGTCATCAGCGACTCATAGCCTGGCCCGGCCACGAACCCCTGCCGGATCTCCCGCCCCTGGGCGGTGCGGATCGGGACGTTCTGCAGGTTGGGGTTGTCCGACGAGAGCCGCCCGGTGGCCGCAACCATCTGCTTGAAGGTCGTGTGGATCCGGCCGTCGTCGGCGACGGTCGGCAGCAACTGCTTCTCCACGACCATGAGCAGCCGGGTGATCTCCCGGTGCAGGAGCAGTGCGTCGATGACCGGATGGGTGCCGATCAGGTTCTGCAGCGCATCGGCGTCGGTCGTGTAGCCGGTCTTGATCTTCTTAGTCTTGGGCAGCCCGAGCTCATCGAACAGCAGGGCCTGCAGCTGCTTGGGCGAGCCGAGGTGGAACTCGTGGCCCACGGTGGCATAGGCCTCCTGCGCGGCTTGCTCGACCTGGTGCCGCAACCGGCCCATCAGCTCCTGGAGGTGCTCGACGTCGGCGGCGATGCCGGTCCGCTCGCAATCCGCCAGCACCTGCACGAGCGGCAGCTCGACGTCGCGCAGCAGCGCCGTACCGCCCCGCCGGGCCAGGTCGGCGTCCAGCGCGACCGCGAGGTCGGCGACGGCCCGGGCGCGTACGGCGGCCTCGCCCGCTGCGGTCGCGTCCTCGTCACCGTCGAAGGACAGCTGCCCCTCGTCCGGGGCCTCGGCCCGCAGCTCGCGGCGCAGGAAGCGCAGGGCCAGGTCGGCCAGGTCAAAGACCCCCTGGCCGGGCAGCGCGAGGTAGGCCGCCAGCGCGGTGTCGGAAGTGACGCCCGCGACGCTCCAGCCACGGGCGGTGAGCGCGAGCAGCGGGCCCTTGCTGTCATGCAGGGCCTTCTGCCGGCTCGAATCGGCCAGCCAGGCGGCCAGCGCCGCGTCGTCGTCCTGCGTGAGCGCGGTCAGGTCGACGTACGCCGCGTCGTCGGTCCGGCCGGGCTCACCCTCGGGCGGGGACTGGGCCGCCAGCGCCAGGCCGGTCGCGTCTCCGGTCCCCCGGGCCCAGGTGCCGCGGACGTGCAGACCGGTGCGCACCCCGGCGGGCAGAGCGTCCAGGAAGGCCCGCAGCTCACCCGGGACGAGCACCCGGGAGTCGACGTCGAAGCCC
>JAYTOZ010000140.1:0-1599 GCA_043747515.1 Frankiales bacterium
GTTCGGGACGACGCCGGTCGCCTCAGCCTGCTGTGGAAAAACGATGGCAACGCCGGTCGCTCGCCGGTCAGCCTCTGGCAGCAGCCACTCGCCGCTGACGGCCGTTCGGTGACCGGCCGTGCGCACCGCCTCTTGGTCGCCGATCAGCGCTGGCAGCACGGGATCGTGGAAGGTCCGGCGATGCTGGCGGCCACGACCGGCGGCTGGTGGCTGTTCTACTCGGCCGGTTTGTGGCAGTCCAACACCTACGACACGGGCGTGGCCTGGTGCGCCACGGTGGCTGGGCCGTGCCGCGCGACCGCTGCCGGGCCGTTGTTGGCGAGCACCCCGACGGCCGTGTCCCCCGGCGGTCTGGACACCTTCACCGACAGTGCCGGCAAGCTGTGGGCGACGTACTCCGCGTTCCCGGACGCACCCGCCGACGCCCGAGCCGCGATGGCAATGAACAGGGTGCTGCGGATCGCCCCGGTGCTGTCCCACTGAGCCGAGGCGTCAGGGTGCGGCTGGGCGGCCGATGAAGCTCATCACGTGCTTGACCCGGGTGTAGTCCTCGAGGCTGTACATCGAAAGGTCCTTGCCGTAACCAGAACGGCCGAACCCGCCATGCGGCATTTCGGCCACCAACGGGATGTGGGTGTTGATCCAGACGCAGCCGAAATCCAGGCCCCTGGCCATCCGCATCGCGCGGCCGTGGTCCTGCGTCCAGACGCTGGAGGCCAGCCCGTAGTCACTGTCGTTGGCCCAGGCCAGGGCCTGGTCCTCATCAGTGAAGCGCTGCACGGTGATGACCGGACCAAAGATCTCGGACTGGATCGCCTCGTCGTCCTGGCGCAGGCCGCTGACCACGGTGGGCTCGTAGAAGAAGCCGGCCGTACCCACCCGGCGACCACCGGCGGTGACCGAGGCGTGCGTCGGCAAGCGGTCGACAAAGCCGCTGACGCGGCTGAGTTGACCCGCGTTGTTCAGCGGGCCGTAGAGCACATCCTCGTCGTCTGGCAGGCCCGTCCTGGTCCGCTTCGCCGCCTCGGTCAGGGCGGCTACGAAGTCGTCGTGGACGCCGGGTCCGGCAAGCACCCTGGTCGCGGCGGTGCAGTCCTGACCGGCGTTGAAGTAGCCGGCCATCGCGATGGCCTCGGCGGCTGCCTCGATGTCCGCGTCGTCGAAGACGACCACTGGCGCCTTGCCGCCGAGCTCGAGGTGGACCCGCTTCAGACTTCGGCTCGCCGCCTCCGCAACAGCCATCCCGGCGGCCACCGACCCGGTAATGGACACCATCGCCGGCACCCCGTCGTCGACGAGCGCCGCTCCGGTCGAGCGGTCGCCGCACACGACGTTCAAGACGCCCGGCGGCAGGAACTCCGCCGCAATCTCGGCGAGCAGGGCGGTGGTCACCGGTGTGGTGTCGCTGGGTTTGAGCACGACCGTGTTGCCCGCAGCCAGAGCGGGGGCGAACTTCCAGACCGCCATCATCATCGGGTAGTTCCAGGGCGTCACCTGGGCGCACACGCCGATCGGTTCACGGCGTACGAAGGAGGTGTGGTCGGTCAGGTACTCCGTGGCGGCGCGACCCTCCAGCACGCGTGCTGCGCCGGCGAAAAA
>JAYTOZ010000141.1:0-4074 GCA_043747515.1 Frankiales bacterium
GTGCAGGACCACGACCCGGCCGTCGGCGAGGGCCCGTATGCCCATGGCGGACCGACCGGTGACGACGGCGGTGGCGACCCGGCCGCCGGACCAACTCACCCGGTCGGCCGTCAGCAGCCCCAGCCCGACGACGCCCCCCAGCAGCAGCGCCAGCCCGAGCAGCACCACCTGGGTGGCCGGCCCGGAGCCACGCGGGTGCGTCGCGCGCACCCACCGTCCGGCGTACGTCGGGGCAGCCACCGTCCCATGCTGGCAGGCCGGACCTGCGCGCGCTGTCACACCAAGGCCCTACGGTTTGGTTCCCCGAGTCCGAGGAGCAGCACGATGGATGAGTTCGCCACCGTCGACGCCGACCAGGGCGTCCCCGTTCCGGCGCCGCTCCAGGCGCTGTTCAACGACGCCGGACAGGTGCGCGTGCAGAAGCTGCCCTGCGCCCTGCCGGGCCTGGACTCCAAGGTCGTGCACTTTGCGGCCGGGGCCCGGACCAACCCGCACCGACACGCCGAGGGCCAGCACATCATCATCGTCAGCGGCGCTGGTGTCGTCGGCGACGAAAGCGGCGTTCGGGTGGTCCGGACCGGCGACGTCATCACGAGCCCACCCGGTGGCTGGCACTGGCACGGCGCGTTGCCGACCGAGGCGATGTCACACGTGACCGTCGAGAACCCCGGGCTCGACCTCGAGGTCGAGCGCCGCGACTGGGACGACGTCTACACCGCCGACCTCGGCGGCTGAGCCCCTCTACGCTCGGCCGGTGCTCACCGCGACAGGTCGCCGGCTCCGCCTCGGCGGCCTGGTCGTCGCCGCGGTGCTGCTGCTGCTGGGCACGACTGTCGGCGGCGACGACGACTTCCCCTTCGGACCGTTCCGGATGTACGCCACGGCGGACGACCCGAACGGCCGGGTGCTCTCAACCACGCTCGAGGCGGTGACCGCCGGCGGTCGGGGGGTGGCCGTGGACGAGCGCGACATCGGGCTGCGCCGGGCGGAGTACGAGGGGCAACTGGCCGGGCTCACTCCCGCGGTGCTCCACCAGCTCGTCGAGGTGCACGCGCGCCGCCGACCCGGCGGCCCGTCGTGGATCGGGTTGCGCGTCGTACAGACCGAATATCTGCTCCTCCACGGCACGCCGGGAGCTGCCCGCCGCTCGGTGCTGGCCAGCTGGGGCACCTCGTGAGCAACTGGCTGCTCCGGCCCGTCGCGGCGGCCAGGGCGGCCTGGCTGCGGACGCTGGTCTACCTGTTCGTGCCCGTCGACGTGCTGGTCACGACGCCGTGGGTGGCGCGGCACGACACCGCGCCGCGCTCGCTCTATCGGCCGTTGCTCCTGGACCGGTTGCTGCGCCTGCCGGCACCGACGACCCTGCTGGTCCACCTCATCGAGGCCTTGCTGCTGGTGACCGCGCTCGTCGCTGCGACCGGACGTGCCCCACGACTGCTCGGCAGCGCCGTTGCGGTGCTCTACCTCGAGTGGATGCTCATCGCGATGAGCTGGGGCAAGGTCGACCACGACCGCTTCGCCTTCCTGGTGGTGCTGTGCGTGCTGCCGACCGCCGGCCGGGCCCGGCACACCGACCGGACCCCGAACCAGGCCGCGGGGTTCGCGGTCCGGGTGACCGGGCTCGCCGTCGTCGCGACCTACCTGCTCTCGGTGGTCGCCAAGGCCCGCTTCGGCGGTGGGCTCCCGAACTGGCTGGACAGCGCGGTGTTCGTGCGGGCCGTGCTGCGTCGCGGGACGGTGCTCGGCACGCCGCTGCTGCAGCACGTCTGGGTGCTGCACGCCGGGCAGTACGCCCTCGTGCTGCTCGAGTTCGCCTCGCCCCTGCTGCTGATCCTGCGCGGCCGGTGGCTGTACCGGCTGGTGGCCGGCTACGTCGCCTTCCACCTGGTGACCTGGGCCGGGATCGGCATCGTGTTCCTGCCGCACCTGGTCTGCCTGCTCGCGCTCGTGCCGCTCGAGCGGATCCGGCTGCCGTCATCCTCGGCGGTCCCGGTGGCCGTCCCGGGCTAGGAGGCGTGCGGCCGCTCGGCCGGCGGCAGGGCGCAGGCCGGGGTGCCCCCCGGCAACCGGCCCCGGTTGTCGGCGACCCACGCATAGACCCGGGCGGCGAGCCACGACAGCGGCGGGACCAGCAGGAGCGCGCCGGGCAGCCGCCAGGGCGTGGCGCTGGCCAGCAGCAGCCGGGCCACCGCTTCGTGACCGCTGCTGACCCGGCCGTCGTCGGCCACCCACTGGAGCTTGTCCTCACACTGCTGCCGGGTGAGGCCGAGGGCCGGCAGGTCGGCGTGCTGCCAGGCCAGCACCGTGCCGGCGCGCAGCCGCAGCCGGCCGATCCACCGCACCGCCGAGGTGCAGAAACCGCAGTCGCCGTCGTAGACCAGGGTGCTCACCTGGGAATCCTGGCACGCCCCGGCGGCGCCCCCGCCGTACACTTGGCACTCGTGTGTCCGGAGTGCCAGGGAGGTGCGGCGCAGTGCTCGACGACCGCAAGCTCGAGGTGCTGCGCGCCATCGTCGAGGACTTCGTGTCGACCAACGAACCAGTCGGCTCGCGGGCCCTGGCCGAGCGACACGGTCTCGGGGTGAGCCCGGCCACGGTGCGCAACGACATGGCGGCCCTGGAGGACGAGGGCTACATCACCCACCCGCACACCAGCGCGGGCCGGATCCCGACCGACCGCGGCTACCGGCTCTTCGTCGACCGGCTCTCGAGCGTCAAGCCGCTGTCGAGCCCCGAACGCCGGGCGATCCAGTCCTTCCTCGAGGGCGCCGTCGACCTCGACGACGTCGTCCGCCGGACGGTCCGGCTGCTCAGCCAGCTCACCCACCAGGTCGCGGTCGTGCAATATCCGAGCCTGTCGCGCTCGTCGGTGCGCCACCTCGAGATCGTGCACCTCGCCCCGAATCGGCTGCTGCTCGTGCTGATCACCGACACCGGACGCGTCGAGCAACGCGTCCTGCAACTGCCGGCTGAGCTCTCCGACGCCGAGGTCGGCCAGTTGCGGCAGGCCTTTGGTCAGCGGCTGCACGGCGCGAAGCTGGTCGACGTCCCGGACGCGCTGTCCGACCTGCCCGACGCCGCCCCCGCCGGTATCCGACCGGTGTTGACCAGCCTGATGGCGGTCGTCCTTGAGACCCTCGTCGAGCGGCCGGAGGAGCGGATCGCGCTCGCCGGCACCGCCAACCTCACCCGGCACGCGCTGGACTTCCCGCTGACGCTGCGGCCGGTCCTTGAGGCGCTCGAGGAGCAGGTCGTCCTGCTCAAGCTCATCGGTGAGGCCAACGACCCCACCACCGTGCACGTCAAGATCGGCGAGGAGAACAGTGTGGAGGGACTTCGGTCCACATCCGTGGTGACCGTCGGCTACGGCCCAGAAGCCGTTGCGTACGCCGGACTGGGCGTGCTCGGTCCGACCCGGATGGACTATCCGGGAGCGATGACGCAGGTGCGGGCCGTGGCCCGCTACGTCGGCGAACTCCTGGCCGGCAGCTAGTGGCGACGGACTACTACGGGCTGCTCGGTGTCGAGCAGTCAGCGACCGGCGAGCAGCTCAAGAAGGCCTACCGCAAGCTCGCCCGCGAGTTGCACCCCGACGTCAACCCCGACCCGGCGGCGCAGGAACGGTTCAAGTCGGTGACCGCCGCCTACGAGGTGCTCTCGGACCCGGAGAAGCGGCAGGTCGTCGACCTCGGCGGCGATCCGTTGCAGAATGGCGGCGGCGGGGGCGCCGGCTTCGGCACCCAGGGCTTCGGTGGCCTCGGTGACATCATGGACGCCTTCTTCGGCGGGGGCGGCCAGGCCCGCGGGCCGCGCAGCCGGGCCCGCCAAGGCGCGGACGCCCTGATCCGGATCGACTGCGAATTGGCCGAGACGGCCTTTGGCGCCAGCCGCGAACTGACCATCGAGACCGCCGAGCGCTGCGGCACCTGCCACGGCGACGGCACCGCGCCGGGCACCCTGCCGACGACCTGCGACACCTGCCGGGGTCGCGGTGAGGTGCAACAGGTCCAGCGGTCGTTCCTCGGTCAGGTCATGACGACCCGGACCTGTCCGCGCTGCACCGGTACCGGCACG
>JAYTOZ010000142.1:0-1783 GCA_043747515.1 Frankiales bacterium
CGGCGCACGGCGTACGTCGACGACATCTCGCGGTGCGTCATGTCCTTGACCAGTGGGTTGTCGCCTGCGGCGCGCGAGTCGGCGCTGCACGAACTGTCCGCCGGCGAGCTGGACGTGCTCGTCATCGGCGGCGGGGTCGTCGGGTGCGGGGTGGCGCTCGACGCGGTGACCCGCGGGCTGCGCACGGGCCTGGTGGAAGCGCGCGACTGGGCGAGTGGGACGAGCAGCCGCAGCAGCAAGCTGGTGCACGGCGGCCTGCGCTACCTGGAGATGCTCGACTTCCGGCTGGTCGCGGAGGCGTTGAGCGAACGGTCGCTGCTGCTGACGCGGCTGGCGCCGCACCTCGTGCGCCCGGTCCCTTTCCTCTATCCCTTGCAGCACCGCGGGTGGGAGCGCCCCTACGTGGGGGCGGGGATCGCCTTGTACGACGTGATGAGCCTGTGGTCGGGCCGGGGCAGCGGCCTGCCCCGGCACCGGCACATGTCTCGGCGGCGAGCACTGCGCGAGGCGCCCGCCCTGAAGGCGGACGCCCTCGTGGGAGCCGTGCAGTACTGGGACGCCCAGGTCGACGACGCCCGGCACACGATGCTGCTTGCGCGCACCGCTGCGAAGTACGGCGCGTTGTGCGCCAACCGCGCGCGGGTGATCAGCCTGCTGCGGCAGGGAGAGCGAGTCTCCGGCGCTGTCGTGCGCGACCTGGAGACAGGCCGGGAGCTGCAAGTGCATGCCCGGCAGGTCATCAACGCGACCGGTGTGTGGACCGACGACACACAGGCTCTGGCCGACACCCGGGGGCAGTTCCGGGTGCGGGCGTCCAAGGGGGTGCACCTGGTCATCCCACGCGACCGGATTCAGAGCTCCACCGGGTTGATCCTGCGCACGGAGAACAGCGTCTTGTTCGTCATCCCCTGGGGTCGCCACTGGATCGTGGGTACGACCGACACCGACTGGGACCTGGACAAAAACCACCCCGCGGTGAGTGCGCGCGACGTGGACTACCTGCTCGGCCAAGCCAACCGGGTTCTGGCGCAGCCGCTGCAGGTCGAGGACGTGGAAGGCGTCTACGCCGGGTTGCGGCCGCTGCTGGCCGGCGAGAGCGACCAGACCAGCGCCCTATCTCGCGAGCACACGGTTGCCCACCCCGTGCCCGGACTGGTCGTGGTCGCGGGCGGGAAGTACACGACCTACCGGCTCATGGCCAAGGACGCCGTCGACGAGGCGGTGCGGACGCTCGACGAAAACGTCCCGGTGTCGGTCACCGAGCAGGTGCCGCTGCTGGGCGCCGAAGGCTATCCGGCGCTGTGGAACCAACGCGGTGTGCTGGCCGAGCGCAGCGGCCTGCACAAAGCCCGGATCGAGCACCTCCTGCAGCGCTACGGCACTCTGATCCACGAAATCTTGGCGCTCCTCGCGCAGGACGCGGCGAGTCCGGAGCCCCTGGGCCTGGCTGAACCGCTGCCGGGAGCCGATGACTACCTACGCGTAGAAGTCGTCTACGCGGTCACCGCGGAGGGGGCCCGCCACCTCGATGACGTCCTGACCCGGCGCACCCGCGCGTCGATTGAGTCCTGGGACCGCGGCGTGCGGGCGGCGCCTGTCGTCGCGGCGCTCATGGCCCCACTGCTCTGCTGGGACGCTGCTCATGAGGCATTGGAGGTGGAGCACTACCTCGCCCGGGTGGCGGCAGAGCGTCAGGCCCAGGAGCAACCCGACGACGCGACCGCCGACGCCGCCCGCCTTGGTGCGCCCGATGTCGTCCCCGTCCGTTGAGTCGGCCCTCCGG
>JAYTOZ010000143.1:0-10051 GCA_043747515.1 Frankiales bacterium
GCGCTGGTCGGGGCGGACAGCGGCTACCGCTCAGCGACCTGGTACTACCGGGGTACCTTCGGCTCGCAGCGGCCGGCCGACCCGGCGCGGATCCGGGTCGAGGACCACGTCAGCGACCTGCTCGCGCTGATGGACACCCAAGGGCTCGAGCGGGCCCTGGTCGCCAGCTGGTCGGTCGGGGTCAACGTGGCCTTCGAGTTCGCCCGGCGGCATCCCGACCGGGTCGCCGGCATCCTGGCCGTCGCCGGGGTACCGGGCGGGACCTTCGCCACCATGGGCGGGCCGCTGCGGATCCCCCGCTTCCTGCGCCACCCGATCGCCACCCGCGTGGCGAAGGCCGGCCGGGTGGCTGGGCCGGCCCTGACCTGGCTCGCCCCGAAGGTGCCGGTGACCCCGGCGACGGCCTGGGCGATCGCGCACAGCGGCTTCATGCTGCCCGCCGCCAAGCCCGGAATCGTGGCGCCGATGCTCAAGCAGTTCCTGCGGCAGGACTGGCGGTGGTACGCCACGCTGGCCGTCGCGGCCGCCGAGCACGCCCCGATGGACCTGTCGTTCGTGACCTGCCCGGTCACCCTCGTCGCCGGCCGGCATGACGTGCTGACCTCGATGCACGACATACTCGCCGCCGCCCAGCAGATCCCGCACGCCCACGTCACGGTGCTGCCAGGCAGCCATTTCCTGCCGCTGGAGTACCCCGAGCTGGTGCACGGCGCGCTCGACGAACTGGCCCGCCGCAGCGACACGGCGCCAGGCTGAACCCGACCGACGCGCGGCAGCGGCCCCCGACAGGGGACCATGGGGTGGTGACGACCATCTCGCCGCGGTCGGCGCCGCCGCAGGCCAGCCGCCGCAGCCCCGCCGCCCGCGCCGGTGCGACGGCCCAGGAGGCGGTCCGGCCCCAGCCCCGAGGCGTCGTACGCCGGTTCGCCAGGCTCGTCGCCGACGTGGTCCGCAAAGGCGACCGCGATCGGATCCTCGGCCTCGCGGCCGAAAACGCGTTCATGGCGGTGCTCACCGTCTTCCCGACGCTGCTGGTCTTCGCCGCTGTCCTCGGCCAGCTCCGGGTGATCATCGGCCGCGGCGGCGCCGATCGCGTCCAGGTGTCGGTCCTGTCCTTTCTCGACCGGGTGCTTACCTCCTCCGCCGACGGCGCGATCAGCACGGCCAAGCACCTGTTCGCAACCAGCGGCAACACCCTGACGCTCGCGCTCGTCGTGGCATTGGCGTCGCTCGCGACAGCCTTCGCCGGGATCATCAACACGGTGACGATCGCCTACGACGTCCACGATCACCGCGGTTGGTGGCGGCGACGGTGGCTGGGGCTGCTCGTCGGCACCGGCAGTGTGCTCACCGGAGCCGTCGTGGTGACCGGCATCGTCATCGGTCCGCTGTTCGGCGGGGCGAACCAGATCGTCGGGGCGGTCGGGCTGTCGGATGAATACGCCTTCGTCTGGTCCTACCTGCGCTGGCCGGTGGCCTTCGCCGCGCTGGTCGTCTGGGCGACGACGCTCGACCACGTCTGCCCGGATCGGCAGGACAGCTGGCGGGCAGGCCTGCCCGGTGGCTTGCTCACCGCCGTCCTGTGGCTGGCCGCGTCGATCGGCTTCAACATCTACCTGCGGCTGGTCGTCCCTGCCTCGCCGGTGCTCGGCGCGCTCGGTGGTGGCCTCATCCTGATGACCTGGCTGTACCTGCTGTGCCTGTCACTGCTCGGCGGGGCCGAGCTGAACGCGGTCCTGCTGGCCCGCCGCCGCGTCCTGCTGGCGGACACCCCGGCCGCTCCTGACGCCTGAGCCCGCCTGGACCGGCGCAGGCCCCGTCGCCCCCAGGCCATCAGCCGCCCATGATCCACCAGCGGGGGCGGGGTCGGCCGCGGTTCAGGCGGGGGCGCAGAGGCGTTCCAGAACGAGCCGGCGTACGACGGAAGCGTCGGCTTGGCCGCCGGTGGCCCGCATGACCGCGCCGACCAGCGCGCCGGCAGCGGCCAGCTTGCCTGCGCGCACCTTGTCGGCGGCATCCGGCGCCGCCGTGATGGCCTGGTCGACCGCGCTCAGCAGCGTCCCCTCGTCCGACACGACGGCCAGGCCCCGGGCCGTCACGACCTCGGCCGGGGAGCCCTCCCCCGCCAGCACGCCGTCGACGACCTGCCGGGCAAGGCCGGCGTTGAGCCCGCCGCCGGCCACCAGCGCGACCACCTCAGCCACCTGCCCCGGCGTGATCGACAGGTCCGCGGCATCCACCCCGCCCGCGTTGGCGGCCTGCGCGAGATGACCGAGCCACCAGTTGCGGGCCTCGGCCGCCGGCGCGCCGGCCGCGACGGTGGCGAGCACCAGGTCGAGCACGCCGGCGTTGACCATCGCCGCACTGTCAGCCGCCGACAGCCCCAGCCCGGTGGTCATCCGCTGCCGCCGGACCGACGGCGCCTCGGGCAGGGCCGCCCGCAACGTCGCGACCCAGGCCGGGTCCGGGGCGATCGGCACCAGATCGGGCTCGGGGAAGTAGCGGTAGTCGGTCGCCTCCTCCTTCGAACGCCCCGAGGTCGACATGCCGGTGTCTTCGTGGAAGTGCCGGGTCTCCTGCACGATCCGCTCGCCCGCCCGCAGCCGGTATGCCTGCCGCTCGACCTCGGACCGCACGGCCCGCTCGACCGAACGCAGCGAGTTGACGTTCTTTGTCTCCGACCGGGTGCCCCAGTCCGCGCCGGGCCGGTTCAGCGAGACGTTGACGTCGCAGCGCATCGAGCCCTGCTCCATCTTGACATCGCTGACGCCGAGGCCGCGCAGCACGTCGCGCAACTCGGTGACGTAGGCCTTCGCCACCTCGGCCGGCCGATGCGCAGTGCCGGTGACCGGTTTGGTGACGATTTCCACGAGCGGTATGCCGGCCCGGTTGTAGTCGACCAGGGAGTGCGTCGCACCGTGGATCCGCCCGGTCGAGCCGCCGACGTGCAGCGACTTGCCGGTGTCCTCCTCCAGGTGCACCCGCTCGATCGGGATCCGGACCGGCTCGCCGTCGACCACCACGTCGAGCCAGCCGTCGGTGCACAACGGCTCGTCGTACTGGCTGGTCTGGAAGTTCTTCGGCATGTCGGGGTAGAAGTAGTTCTTGCGGGCGAACCGGCACCAGAGGGCGATGTCGCAGTGCAGTGCGAGGCCGATCCGGATCGTCGACTCGATCGCGGTCGCGTTGACCACCGGCAGGGCGCCGGGCAGGCCAAGGCAGACCGGGCAGGTGTGGGTGTTGGGCTCGGCGCCGAAGGACGTGTCGCAGCCGCAGAACATCTTGCTGGCGGTGCCGAGCTCGACGTGGGTCTCGAGGCCGATGACCGGCTCGAACTCGGCCAGCGCTTCGCCGTAGGGCACGGTCACGTGACGACCTTTTCAAGCCGTTCGAGCGTCCTGACCATGCTGATCCTGGTGAGGCTTTTTAGCGGTACGACGAGCAGGGGCAGAGCTTCCTGGCTGATGTCCCAGCTCTCCCGCACCCGGGTGCCGCCGTCGACCGGCTCGAGCTCATAGCGCCAGATCCGGCCGCCGATGATCCGGCGCAGCGCGCCGATCGAGGAGCGCGCCTGCCAGGCGATCCGCCGGCCCGGCTCGAACTCGACGATCTCGTTGACCATCCGGTAGGACAGACCGGCCTTCATGTCCATCCCGAACCGGTCGCCGAGCACGACCTGTCGCGATCCCTCGACAGCGGCCCGGACCGAGCCCGACCCGTCGATCTCCGGGTGCCGGCTCGGGTCGGCGAGCACGGCGAAGATCGCCTCCGGCGGGGCCGGGATGATGCGCTCGACGGTGACGCCGCTGAACAGGGTCATATTCGCTCCAGAGTCATGCAATCGACAGGGTTGGGGCCAGGGACAGCAGCGGGCCGCCCCAGCGGTCGGTGTAGGCCGCTTCCAGGGCCGCGCCGATCCGGTAGAGCCGGTCGTCCTGCATGGTCGGCGCCATGATCTGCAGCCCCACCGGCAGGCCCTCGGACAGCCCGCAGGGCAGGGACATCGCCGGCCCGCCGTACAGGTTGGCAGGGATCGTGGCGAGGTCGCAGGCGTACATCGCGACGGGGTCCTGCATCCGCTCACCGAGCCGGAAGGCCACCGTCGGGGTGGTCGGGCTGATGAGGGCGTCGACGGTGTCGAAGGCTGCCGCGAAATCCCGCGAGATGAGGGTGCGGACCTTCTGCGCCTGGCCGTAGTAGGCGTCGTAGTAGCCGCTGGACAGCGCGTAGGTGCCCAGGATGATCCGCCGCTTGACCTCGGCCCCGAAGCCCTTGGCCCGGGTCAGCGACGTGACCTGCTCGAGCGAGTTGACCCCGTCGTCGCCGACCCGCAGGCCGTAGCGGACGGCGTCGAACCGGGCCAGGTTGCTCGACGCCTCGGACGGCGCGATGAGGTAGTAGGCACCGAGCGCGTAGGCGAAGTGCGGGCAGCTGACCTCGGTCACCGTCGCGCCGAGCCCGGTGAGCAGCGCCACCGCCTCGGCGAAGCGCTCCTGCACCCCTGGCTGGTAGCCCTCGCCGGTCAGCTCCTTGACGACGCCGATCCGCAGGCCCTTGACGTCGGCCTGCCGGGCGGCCGCAACGACCGGCGGCACCGGCGCGTCGATCGAGGTCGAGTCGGCCGGGTCGTGCCCGGCGATGACCTCGTGCAGCAGGGCGGCGTCGAGCACGGTCCGCGCGCACGGGCCGGCCTGGTCCAGGCTGCTGGAGAACGCGACGAGGCCGTAGCGCGACACCCCGCCGTAGGTCGGCTTGACCCCGACCGTGCCGGTGACCGCCGCCGGCTGCCGGATCGAGCCGCCGGTGTCGGTGCCGATCGCCAACGGCGCTTCGTACGCCGCGACAGCGGCCGCCGAGCCGCCCCCGGACCCACCGGGGATCCGGGCCGGGTCCCACGGGTTGCGGGTCGGGCCGTAGGCGGAGTGCTCGGTGCTCGAACCCATCGCGAACTCGTCCATGTTGGTCTTGCCCAGGATGACGACGCCGGCCGCCTTCAGCCGGGCCGTGACGGTCGCGTCGTACGGCGGTCGCCACCCCTCGAGGATCCGGGAGCCGACCGTGGTCGGGATGCCCCGCGTGCAGATGACGTCCTTGAGCGCCAACGGGACCCCCGCGAGCGGGCCGGTCAGCTCGCCCGCGTCGACCCGCGCGGCCTGGGCGAGGGCGCCGGCCTCATCGACGTACAGGAAGGCGTGCAGCTCGCCGTCGACCGCGCCGATCCGGTCCAGGTGGGCTCGGGTGACCTCGACGGCGGACGTCTCGCCGGTCGCGATCGCCGCGGCAGTCTCCACCGCGGTCAGCCTGGTCAGGTCGCTCACTGCTCGTCGTCCAGGATCCGCGGCACCCGGAAGCGCCCGTCCTCGGCGGCCGGCGCACCGGCCAGGACGTCGTCGCGGGCCAGCGAGGCGACCACGACATCGGGTCGGGTGACGTTCTCGAGCGGCACGGCGTGCGAGGTCGGCGGCACGTCGGCGGCGGCCACCTCGCCGACCCGCGCGACGGCGGTGAGAATCACGTCCAGCTCGCCGACGAGGGCGTCAAGCTCTGTGTCCTCGAGCGCGAGCCGCGACAGCCGGGCGAGGTGCGCCACCTGCTCGCGGGTGATCTCGGGCATTCGGCTCCTTCGCCGTCGGCAACGGGGCAGAGCCTATCGGCCGGACCTGGACGCCCAGGGTCACGAGGTGGCAACACGGCCGCAACCTGACGACGGCACGATAGGGCCATGACGTACCTGCTGCGCGTCGTCCTGCCCGACCGTCCCGGCATGCTCGGCGCCGTCGCGACCGCGATCGGCCAGGTCGGCGGCGACATCGTCAGCCTGGACGTCGTCGAGCGCGGGCCCGAGGGAGCCGTCGACGACCTGCTCGTCCAGCTGGCCCCGGGTGGCCTGGCCGACGTCTTGATCACCAGCGCGCAATCGGTCCCGGGCGTCATCGTGGAGTCGCTGCGGCCCTATCTCGGCGCCGACGACCTGCACCGCGATCTCGAGCTCGTCGACGAGCTCGCCGCCTCCCCCACCGAGGCGCTGCAACTCCTGGTCGACCTGGCCCCCGGCGTCTTCCGGGCCGGCTGGGCCTGCGTGTACGACGTTGCCGGGGGCGTCCTGGCCGGCAGTGCCGGCGCCCCCGACCTGACCGAGGTCACGATGTCGTGGTTGCCGCTCGCGACCGCCCGGCGGATGGACAGCCGCGAACAGTGGGTACCGGAGCGCTGGGGGGTGCTCGGCACCGAGCTCAGCGCCGCCCCGGTCGGCGCGCCGACCCGGGTCGTGCTCGTCGGCCGGCCCGGCGGCCCGCGCTTCCGGGCCTCGGAGGTGCTCCGGCTCGCGCATCTGGCCGGTATCGCCTCGACGGTGCTCAGCGTGCACGCCTGAGCCCGACTCAGGGCAGGGCGAGCAGCCCGTCGCGGGTGGTGGCGTCCCGCTCGGCCAGCCAAGCCACCAGCTCGTCCGCGGGCAGGGCCCGGGCGAGCCACCAGCCCTGCGCGACGTCGCAGCCCACCTCGCGCAGCGCGATCCAGGTGCGCTCGTCCTCGACCCCCTCGGCCACGACCGACATGCCGAGGCCGCGGGCGAGGTCCACGACGCTGCGCACGATGGCCACGTCGCGGGGGCCGTCGCCCATCCGCTGGACGAACGACCGGTCGATCTTGAGCTCCTGGACCGGGAGCTGCCGCAGGTGACCGAGGCTCGACCAGCCGGTCCCGAAGTCGTCCAGCGACAGCGACACCCCGAGGGCGGCGAGCTGGCCCAGCTCGGCGCCGGCGCGGACCGGCTCGGCCATCAACGAGCCCTCGGTCACCTCGAGTTGCAGCAGGTGCGCCGGGACGTCGTACGCGGTGAGGCAGGCGGCGACGCGGTCGGTGAGGACGAAACCCGACAGATCCTTGACGCTGACGTTGACCGCGACCTGCAGCAGCAGGCCCTGATCGCGCCAGGCGGCCACCTGGGCCACTGCGCTGTCGAGGACCCACGCGGTGAGTTGCTCGATCAGGCCGCTGCGCTCGGCGAGCGGGATGAAGTCGTCCGGTGGGATCAGGCCACGCTCCGGATGGCGCCAGCGCACGAGCGCCTCGACGCCGGTGACCCGGCCGGTCGCGACCTCGGCCTTGGGCTGGTAATGCAGCTCGAGCTGGTCGGTCTCGATGGCCAGCCGCAACTCACCCAGCATCGCGAGGCGACTGGTGGAGTTGTGGTCGCGACCGGCGTCGTAGCGCTCGACCGCGCCGGACTCCTTGGACAGATACATCGCGACATCGGCCCGTTGCAGCAGCGCGTCGAGGTCGTCGCCGTCGGCCGGACAGATCGCCACGCCGACGCTCGCTCCGACGTCGATGAGCAACCCCTCGAGCACGATCGGCTCGGTCACGGCTTGGCGCAGCCGGGTCACCGCGTCGACGGCGTTCGAGGCGTCGGGCAGCTCAGGCAGCAGCACCGCGAACTCGTCGCCACCGAGGCGGGCGACGGTGTCGCAGGGCCGCACCGCGGCGGCGAGCCGCTGCGCGACCACCTGCAGCAGCCGGTCACCGACGTGGTGGCCGAGCGTGTCGTTGACCTCCTTGAAGCGGTCCAGGTCGAACAGCGCGAGCGCCACCAGGTGGCTGCCGGCGCGTTCGGCCAGCGCCGCGGTGGCGCGCTCGGCCAGGAACACGCGGTTGGGCAGATCGGTGAGGGCGTCCGACATCGCCCGGCGTTCCCGGTCCAGGGCGACCGAGGCGACGCTGTAGACCGCGATCACCGGCGGCAGCAGCAGCGGCACGAACGCCACGCCCCGCTCCATCGCGAGGGCCACCAACGGCGCGAGAGCGAGCATCGCGCCGTTGCTGAGCAACTCATAGGCCAGCGAGGGACGCATCGACGCCCACATCGTGCCGCCGAGCTTGTAGGACACCGCCCGGGTCACCAGCACCTGGTTGACCAGGAAGAAGGTCACCGCGCCGGCTGCAGCGGCGAGGAGATCGTGTGGTCGCAGCGACAGCGGAGCGGCCAGGCTGGCCGAGTGGCCGACAAGGTCCATGACGTACGACGCGGCGGCCCAGGACAGGCAGTACTGCGAGACGTTGAACCCGGTGCGCCAGGGCGCCTTGTTGTTGCCGGTGTCGGTCATCGCCGTGGCGAGTGCCTGCATCACGACCGCCACCGGCAGGCCGTAGCGCAGCAGCAGGGCGAAGACGAAGGCGGTCGAGAGCACCATGCCGTTGGCGTCTTTCGAGCCGGCCGTGAACAGCGGGCGCAGCTCACCGATCAACAGCAGGCCGCAGACCAGCACAAAGGCCGGCCCGAGGTGCACCAGGGCCTGGCCGTCCAGGCTGCGCGCGGCCTGCACCACGACGACGGCGCCGGCCGTCACGACGAGCGCGACGAACCCCCGGAACAGCCACCCGCGTTGTCCCTGGAACGCGTTGCGGGGGTCGGGCCTGGTCGAACGCACCTGACCCCCATCCTGGCCTGGCTGTGCTTCGGCCACCCCCAGGATGTCGGCAGCACGCGGCGCAAGACCATGACCCGAAAGGACTAGCCCGGGTCGGTCGGCGTCAACACCGTGGCGTGCCCACGGGCCGCCTCGGCCCCCCGCGCCAACAGGACACCGAACCCGTTGTCGTCGAGCACCGGCACGCCGAGCTTGACCGCCTTGTCGTACTTACTCTGGCCGGGGTCGGCGCCCACCACCACAAAGTCGGTCTTCTTGCTCACGCTGCCGGTGACCTTGCCGCCGAGCCCCTGCACGGCTTCGGTAGCCCCGTCGCGGCTGTGACTGGCGAGGGTGCCGGTGACCACGACGGTGACCCCTTCCAGGGGTCGTGGCCCGTCGGCCGAGCCCTCGTCGGCGAAGCGCACCCCGCCGGCCCGAAGCCGCTCGACGATCTCCAGGTGCCGGCGGTCATCGAACCAGTCGGCGAGGGCCTGCGCCACGACTGGGCCGACGCCCTCGACCGCGGCCAGCTCCTCGGTGCTCGCCGCGATGACGGCGTCGAGGGTGCGGAAGTGTCGGGCGACGTCCTGCGCCGCAGTCGGGCCGACATGGCGGATTGACAGCCCCACGAGCAGCCGCCACAGCGGCCGGTCGCGGGCCGCCTCGACGCCGGTCAGCACCTGGGCGATCTTCTTCGGCCCGAAGCCGCGCAGGCCTTCGAACGAGCCGGCGGTCAGGTGGAACACGTCGCCGATGGTCGCGACCCGCCCGGCCTGCAGCAGGGCGATGGCGGTCTCGTAGCCGATGCCATCGATGTCGAGCGCCCCACGCCCGGCGATGTGGAAGATCGACTCCCGGAGCTGGGCCGGGCAGCTGACGGTGTTGGGGCACCGGACGTCGACCTCACCCTCGGGCCGGCCGAGCTCGGTCCCGCACTCGGGACAGTGCGTCGGCATCAGGAACGCCGTCTCGGTGCCGTCACGCAGGGCCGCGACGGGGCCGACGACCTCGGGGATCACGTCACCGGCCCGGCGTACGACGACGGTGTCGCCGATCAGCACGCCCTTGCGCGCGACCTCGTCCTGGTTGTGCAGCGTCGCCAGCTTGACCATGACGCCGCCGACGAGGACCGGCTCCATGTAGGCGAACGGCGTGACCCGGCCGGTGCGCCCGACGTTGACCCTGATGTCGAGCAGCCTGGTGGTGGCCTCCTCCGGCGGGTACTTGTGGGCGATCGCCCAGCGCGGCGCCTTGCTCGTCGCGCCGAGCCGGCGTTGCAGGGCGAGCTGGTCGACCTTGACCACCACGCCGTCGATCTCGTGCTCGACGTCGTGCCGGTGCTCGCCCCACTGGTCGATGTAGGACAGGGCCCCGTCGAGGTCGTCGACGACCGCGAAGCGGCTGCTCACCGGCAGGCCCCACTGCCCGAGCCGGCGGTAGGCCTCGCTCTGACTCGCCGGCTCCCAGCCCTCGCGCCGGCCGATGCCGTGCAGCGTCAGCCGCAGCGGCCGGGTCGCGGTGACCCGCGGGTCCTTCTGCCGCAGGCTGCCCGCGGCGGCGTTGCGCGGGTTGGCGAACGGCGGCCGGCCCTGCCCCACCAGCCGCGCGTTGAGCTCGGCGAAGTCACCGGTCGCCATGAA
>JAYTOZ010000144.1:0-7466 GCA_043747515.1 Frankiales bacterium
CTCGCCGAGAAGGTCGCCAAGAAATACCAGGGCAGCTAGGTCGCACCAGCCATCGCAGGACCGACCAGATCGGGGATCGCCATGAGCACGGCCCAGGTCGCATCGAAACGGCTGGGGAGCCGGGCCGCCGCCGTACCGGGCTCGCAGGTCCCTCGTGGTCCACGGCGGGCGGCGGCCTGGGCGACCCGGGCACCGTTGATGCCCGCGCTGATCTTCATGATCCTGGTGACCCAGCTGCCGTTCGTGGCGACCCTGGTCATCTCCTTTCTGCGCTGGAACGCGTTGGACCCGACCAACCGCGGTTTCGAGGGGATCGGCAACTACACGACGGCATTCACCGACGCCGCGCTGCGGGCGTCGATCCTGACCACCATCGTGCTGACCGCCACGGTGGTCATCGTGAGCTTGGCGTTCGGGCTGGGCCTTGCCTTGCTGCTCGACCGGGCCTTCCGCGGCCGGGCGGTGGTCCGCACCATTTTGATCGCGCCGTTCCTGGTCGTCCCGGTCGCGGCGGCGCTGCTGTGGAAGCACGCGCTCTACAACCCCGAGTACGGCCTGCTGAACGGCACCCTGAGCGCGGTCTGGAAGCTGTTCGGGTCGAGCCATCCACCGCAGCCGGACTGGATCAGCAACGTCCCGAGGATCGCGGTCGAGACCTCGCTGATCTGGCAGTGGACGCCGTTCATGATGCTGATCCTGCTCGCCGGGTTGCAGGGCCGGCCGCTCGACATCATCGAGGCCGCCCGCGTCGACGGTGCGAACAGCTGGCAGATCTTCCGCTACATGACCTTGCCGCACCTGCGGCAGTACCTCGAGTTGGCCGCGCTGCTCGGGTCGATCTACGTGGTGCAGAACTTCGACGCCGTGTTCACGATCACCTCGGGTGGCCTGGGCACCGCCAACCTGCCGTACACGATCTACAACACGTTCTACCAGGCACATGACTACGGCTTGGCCTCGGCGGCCGGCGTCATCGTGGTGTTCGGCACGATCGTCATCGCGACCTTCGCGCTCCGGGTCGTCTCCAGCCTGCTGCGCGAGGAGAAGGTATGAGCACCGCCGTCATCACCGGGGCGCCGCCGCGGGTCTCGACCAGGAGCCGGGTGCGCAGCGGCGGCAAGCCGCCCGGGCAGACCGGCGGGGCCGGCTGGGGGCTGCTGGCATGGATCCTGGGCCTGCTGTTCTTCGCGCCGGTCGCCTGGATGGTCCTGACCTCGTTGCACAGCGAGTCGGCCGCCGCCACCAATCCGCCGTCGCTGGGCGCGAAGCTCACTCTGCAGGGCTACCGGGAGTTCTTCGGGGCCTCCAGCGGTGCGAGCCCCTGGCCGCCGCTCATCAACTCCGCGACGGCCAGCATCGTCTCCACGCTGCTGGTGCTCGCGCTGGCGATCCCGGCGGCGTACGCCCTGTCGATCCGGCCGGTGAAGAAGTGGACGGACGTGCTGTTTTTCTTCCTGTCCACCCGCATGTTGCCGGCGGTCGCCGGCCTGCTGCCGGTTTACCTCATCGCGCAGAAGGTCGGGCTCCTGGACAACATCTGGTTGCTCGTCGTGCTCTACACCTCGATGAACCTGCCGATTGCGGTCTGGATGATGCGGTCCTTCCTTGCCGAGGTGCCGATCGAGATCGTCGAGGCCGCATTGCTGGACGGGGCCGGGCTGATCACCTTGTTCCGGACGATCCTGATCCCGCTGTCGGCCCCGGGGATCGCGGCCACCTCGCTGATCTGCTTCATCTTCAGCTGGAACGAGATGCTCTTCGCCCGCGTGCTGACCGGCGTTTCGGCGCAGACGGCGCCGGTGTTCCTGACCAGCTTCGTGACCAGCCAGGGCTTGTTCCTGGCCAAGGTCTGCGCCGCGGCGACCGCCGTGTCGTTGCCGGTGCTGGTGGCCGGGTTCGCCGCGCAGGACAAACTCGTCCAGGGCCTGTCCCTCGGTGCCGTGAAGTGACCGAGCGCCCGGCCCGAGCCGGCCGGCGGGCCTGTCGCCCCCGTGTCCGCTGACACCGGCGCCGCATCAGCCGCGGCCGGCCCCGGGCCGCGGCACGGTCAATTCGCGCGCCTCGGCGTACCGCGCCCGCACCGCCGGCACCGGATCGGCTTCGTAGCGCTGCGTCCCGGCGCGGTCCCACGCCGGCGGCTCGGCAGCCCCGCTCAGCGCCCAGGCGGCCTGCCGGGCGGCGCCGTCCGCGACGTATTCACCGTCGGGTGGGGTGAGCACGGGGCAGCCGAACACCGATGGGGCGACCCGGCGGACGGCCTCCGATCGGGCCCCGCCGCCGATCAGCAGCACCCGCTCGATGCGCGCGCCCTGCGCCGCCAGGGCATCGAGCCCATCGGCGAGCCCGCAGAGCAAGCCCTCGACGACCGCCCGCGCGAGGTGGGCCGGGGTGGCGCTGTCCAACCGCAGGCCGTGCACCGCGCCGGTGGCATCGGGCCGGTTCGGGGTCCGCTCCCCGTCGAGATAGGGGACCACGACCAGCCCGTCGGCCCCCGGCGGTGCGGACAGGGCCAGCCGGGACAGCTCGGCGTGGTCGACCCCGAGCAGCCGGGCGGCCGCGTCCAGGACCCGTGCGGCGTTCAGCGTGCAGACCAAGGGCAGGAAGTGTCCGGTCGCGTCCGCGAAGCCGGCGACGGCTCCGCTGGCGTCGGCGGCCGGGGTCAGGGCGACCGCGGACACCACGCCCGAGGTGCCGATCGACACGATCACGTCGCCGGGGCCCGCGCCCAGACCCAGTGCGGCGGCGGCATTGTCACCGGTGCCTGGCCCGAGTACGGCGCCGGTGGCGGTGTGTCCGGCCAGCTCGGCCGGACCCAGCACCCGCGGCAGAAGCGGCTCGGAGCCGAACGCGCGGCGCAGCAGATCGAGCCGATATCTGCCGGTCGCCGGCGACCAGTACCCCGTCCCGCTGGCGTCACCGCGGTCAGTGACCAGCGCCGCCAGCTCGCCGGTCCCGCCGAGTCGCCAGGTCAGCCAGTCGTGCGGGAGGCACACCGCGGCGGTGCGCCCGGCCTGCTCGGGTTCGTGCTCGGCCAGCCACCGAAGCTTGCTGACGGTGAACGACGCCACCGGCACCGACCCGACGGCCTGCGCCCACTCGCGGGCACCGAGTTCGGCCACGAGGTCCGCGGCAGCCGAGGCAGAGCGCGTGTCGTTCCACAGCAGTGCTGGTCGTACGACGCGGCCATCGGCAGCCAGGCACACCATGCCGTGCTGTTGGGCCCCCACCGCGACCGCCGCGACGTCGGCAAGACCGCCCGCCTGCTCGCTCGCCGTCCGCAGGGCGCGCTCCCAGGCGTCCGGGTGCACCTGCGAGCCGTCCGGGTGCGCGGCCCGGCCCTCGCGGACCAGCCGGCCGGTCTCGGCGTCGCGCACCACGACCTTGCACGATTGGGTCGAGCTGTCGATACCGGCTACCAGCGACGCCACGCCGAGCTCCCTTCCCTACCCCCGACCGAGGGTCGCAGGCACCAGCATGCCCCCGGTGCCCCACGAGAGGATGACCGATGTCCATCTTGAGCTCGCGGACCCTGCCGGAGCTCGCCGCCCGGGTGCCGACTCCCAGCTACGACCGCGGTCTCGTCCGCACAGGCATCGTCCATTTCGGGGTCGGTGGTTTTCACCGGGCGCACCAGGCGATGTACGTCGACGCCCTGATGAACGCCGGTGAGGCGCTCGACTGGGGGATCTGCGGTGTCGGCGTGCTGGCGTCCGATCGTCGGATGCAGCAGGCCCTCGACGCGCAGGACGGCCTGTTCACGCTGGTCGTCAAGCACGCCGACGGCACCTACGAGCCGAGGATCATCGGTTCGGTCGTCGAGTACCTGTTCGCTCGGGACGACCCCGAGGCGGTCCTTGCCAAGCTCGCCGATCCGGCGACCCGCATCGTGTCGCTGACCGTCACCGAGGGCGGCTACAACATCGACAGCGTCGATGGGGCGTTCCTGCGCCACGCCCCGGACATCCTGCGTGATCTCGAACCGGGCGCGGTGCCGGCGACCGTCTTCGGATTGGTGACCGAGGCGCTGGTGCGCCGCCGCGCGGACGGGGTGCCGCCCTTCACCGTGATGTCCTGCGACAACATCCAGGGCAACGGTGATGTCGCGCGCCGCAGCTTCTCGGCGTACGCCACGATGCGCGACGCGGCGCTCGGCGAATGGGTGCGCCGAGCGGTGCACTTCCCCAACTGCATGGTGGACCGGATCACGCCCGTTACGACCGACGAGGACCGCGCCGAGGTGGCCCGCCGGTTCGGGATCGACGACCGGTGGCCAGTGATGTGCGAGCCGTTCACGCAGTGGGTCCTGGAGGACTCCTTCTCGATGGGCCGGCCGCCACTTGAGGACGCGGGCGTGCAACTGGTGCATGAGGTCGAGCCGTACGAGCTGATGAAGCTCCGGCTGCTCAACGCCAGCCACCAAGCGCTGTGCTACCTGGGCTATCTCAGTGGTTACCGGTTGGTGCACGAGGTCTGCCAGGACCCGCTGTTCGCCTCCTTCTTGTTGGCCTACATGGATCGGGAGGCCACCCCGACGCTCGCAGCCGTCCCGGGGGTCGACCTCGAGGGCTACAAGCACCAGCTGATCGAGCGGTTCTCCAACGCCGAGGTGCGCGACACCGTCGCCCGGTTGTGCGCCGAGGGCTCCGACCGCATCCCCAAATGGCTGCTGCCAGTGCTGCGGCACAACCTGACCTCCGGCGGGCCGATCGAGTGTGCGGTGGCCGTCATCGCCGGTTGGACCCGCTACAACGAGGGGGTGGACGAATGCGGCGAGGCCATCGAGGTGGTGGACCGGCTGCGCGAGCCGCTGATGGCGGCGGCAGCCCGCTCCCGCACGGCGCCGCTCGAGTTCGTCGCGCAGCGAGCCGTTTTCGGCGAGCTGGTCGACGACAGCAGGTTCGTCGAGGCCTACCGGGCCGCGCTCGCCGCCCTCCGGCAGCACGGCGCGCGCGCCACCATCGAGCAGCTGATGGCCCGGCTGCAAGCCACTTCAGCTACTGCGCAGGGAGTCTCGCCAGCGCCTGCACCATGAGCGCCGCCTGGTAGGCAAGCATCGCCTGACCGTCGGCCGGCTTGCCGTAGCCGCTCAGCACAACGGTCCACGCCCCCTTGACGGCCACCGTCCGCGCGTCGCCGGTCACCACGTCCGGGGTGCGCAGCCGGTAGTGGAACGCGCGGGCCGGGCCGGGCACCGCCACCGGACCGAGATCGGTCAGCCGCACCCGCGACCCACCCACGTCGTACGCCGGGCAAGCGGTGGCCGCGGCCAGGTCGCCGGTCCAGGCCGTCTGCGCGGCCGTCGCATCGCCGTAGGCATTGAGCACCTCGAAGATGACCGCCTGGCCCGGTGTGTCGGGCTTGGCGAGCACGTTGGCGACCTCGTGCGGCGCGGCCGGGCCGACCGGTCGGCACAGCGAGAGCCGCGGGTCGCCCAGCCGGAGCAGGCCCGGATCGGCGTACGTCCGGATGTTCGGCGCCTTCGGCAGCTGGGACGGCAGGAGCAGGGCCGCCTGCAGGGTGGCCTTGCTGACCGGGCCGGCCGCGGTCGACGGCTCGGGGACCTGCGGGGAACGGGTGGTGGTTGCGGTGCCTGCCGAGCAGGCAGCGGCGAGCAGGGCGAGGGCGAGGGCGAGCGGCGCGCGGGTCCGGGGCACCGGACCATCCTGGCGGGCGGCGCTCACCAGGCCGTCAGCAGGACCGCTTCGATCACGACGCCCACGGCGGCGCCGAGCCCCACCAGGAGCACCGGGGTGCGGCCCGGCTGGCCGTTGGGGACCACGGGCGCGACGGCCGGGACGAGCAGCCAGGGGAAGAACGGCAACCAGGAACGCTCGACCTCGCCTCGGGACAGCCCGCTGAGCAGGGCGAACCCGACACCCAGTGCGGCGCCGACGACGAAGGGCCAGCCCGGCGTCAGTCGGGATCGCCGGATCGCCGGGACCAGCGCCGGGCCGCAGGCGATCACGAGGATCAGCAGATCCAGTGGCGCCCACAGGACCCACGATCGATGCGGCCCGATCCGGGTGGAGAAGTCGACCTGGGCAGCGCTCAGCCCGTCGGGCCAGACGAACCCGGCCACCCGGGCCAGCCCCAGTGGCACCAGCGCGGCGGACCCGGCGATGACGTTGAGCACCGGCCGGCGCCGGATGAACCAGACCGCGATGAGGGTGGCCGCCAACCACACCGCGGAGTAGGAGAACAGGGCCGCGACGCCGAGCAGCAGGCCGGCCGCGGCGGCCCACCACCGGGACCGGTGCGGCACACCCGCCTGCACCCCGCAGCAGATCGAGGCGGCGCACAGGGTGCTGGTGACGGCGTCCATCGACACGGCCGTCCACACCGCCCAGGGGGCCAACGCGAGGATCGGGACGAGTCGGCGCGCCGCCAGCTCGCCGCAGACCGGCCGGACACTGATCGCGACGAGGGGCACCACGAGCGCGCCCACCACCGTGATGGCGAGCCCGATCGCCGTCGGTCGGACCAGGCCCAGGGGTCGGATCGCCCAGAGCAGCAGCACCGGTCCGGGCGGATGCTGCCGGGTCGCAACGGTGTGCTGCAGGGACTGCCCCACGAACGTGCGCACGAACTCCACCGGGTGCTGCAGGGCCCGGGCGTCCACCAGGTATTCCGTCGGGTCGGCGACCGGCCGCGCCAACCCATTGCCGCCATCGACGACCGCCAGGGCCAACGACCACAGCAGCGCCGCGAGCCAGCCGCCCACCAGCAGGGCCGGCCAGCCAAGCCGCTCGTGCACGCCCCGTCGTACCGCCTGCAGCACCACCACAGCGACCGCTGGGGCGAGCACGCTGCCGGCCACCACCTTGGTGCGGTAGGCCCCCGTGAACGGCGCGGACGCTGTGCCCAGGTGCAGGCCCAGCCCGACGAACACGGCCGAAACGATCAGCCCGAGCAGCACCACGGCGGTCCACGTCAGCGCGTCCCGGACCTCGGCGGCGGGCGCCGCCCGACCGGGCCCGACGACCGTACGCGTGGGCATGGCCAGCACGCTAGTGGGCCCGTCACCCGGCACCAGGTCGCGCGGAGGGCGGTTCGAGATGCCGTGAGCGCGGTAGTGGGTGATCATCAACGCGACTCCGACAGCAGAAAGGCAGGACAGGTGGCAGATCTGAAGAAAGGCAGCCGGGTGACCGGCGACGACCGCAGCAAACTCGCGGTCGATCTCAAGAAGAAATACGAAAAGGGCGAGAGCATCCGGGTGCTCGCCGAGGGATCGGGCCGTTCCTACGGCTTCGTGCATCGCATCCTCTCCGAATCCGGCGCGACGATGCGCGGCCGTGGGGGCGCGACGCGCAAGAAGGCGTCCTGAACCCGTCCCCGGACCCGCGCCGATCTTGACGATCTGGTCGCCGACACGGCGATGCGAGTGACCAGATCGTCAACATCGCGGAAGTGGGGGCGCGGGGCGACCGGCTCGCGTCTGTGCCCCCGGCAGTGCAAAGGTGGTG
>JAYTOZ010000145.1:0-1937 GCA_043747515.1 Frankiales bacterium
TTCGGTTCACCCGGCAACGACCCGGCCGCCGCCATGAGGTACACCGAATGCCGCCTGGCGCCGCTGGCGATGGAGATGTTGCGCGAGATCGATCAGGAGACGGTCGACTTCACGCCCAACTACGACGGGCGCAGCCAGGAGCCGGTGATCCTGCCGAGCAGGATCCCGAACCTGCTGGTCAACGGCAGCTCCGGGATCGCGGTTGGCATGGCCACCAACATTCCGCCGCACAACCTGCGTGAGGTCGCCGCCGGGGTGCAATGGTTCCTGGCCAACCCCGACGCCGGGGACGAGGCCCTGCTCGACGCGCTGCTCGCGCGGGTCACCGGCCCGGATTTCCCCACCGGCGGGCTGATCGTCGGCCGCGACGGCATCGCCGAGGCCTATCGCACCGGCCGCGGGTCGGTCCGGATGCGCGCCGTGATCGAGGTGGACGAGGACGCCAAGGGCCGCACGATCCTGGTGGCGTCCGAGCTGCCCTACCAGGTCAACCCGGACAACCTCGCGCTGTCCATCGCCGACCTCGTGAAGGACGGCCGGATCGGTGGCATCGCCGATGTCCGCGACGAGGGAAGCCAACGGACCGGTCAACGGCTGGTGATCGTGCTCAAGCGCGACGCCGTGGCGAAGGTCGTGCTGAACAACCTGTTCAAGCACACCCAGCTGCAGTACACCTTCGGCTGCAACATGCTGGCCATCGTCGACGGCGTCCCGCGCACGCTGCGCCTTGATGAGTTCGTCCGCTTCTACGTCGACCATCAGGTCGAGGTCATCGTCCGGCGCACCCGATACCAACTTCGCAAGGCCGAGGAGCGCGCGCACATCCTGCGGGCCCTCGCCAAGGCGCTCGACCGGCTCGATGACGTGATCGCCTTGATCCGGGCGGCTGACAGCGCCGAGGCGGCGCTGAGCCAGCTGATGGAGCTGCTCGAGATCGATGACGTGCAGGCCCGCGCCATCTTGGACATGCAGCTGCGCCGGCTGGCAGCGCTGGAGCGCCAACGCATCCTCGACGAGTTGGCCGAGCGCGAAGCCGAGATCGCCGACCTGCAGGCAATCCTGGCCGATCCGGTCCGCCAGCGCCGGATCATCGGCGAGGAGCTGCGAGAGATCACCGATCGCTACGGCGACGAGCGGCGGACAAGGATCATCCCGTTCGAGGGCGATATGAGCGCCGAGGACCTCATCGCCCAGGAGGACGTCGTCGTCACGGTCACCCGGGGTGGCTATGCCAAGCGGACCAGGACCGAGCTCTACCGGTCACAGCGTCGCGGCGGCAAGGGTGTTCAGGGCGCGGCCTTGAAGCAGGACGACATCGTCGAGCACTTCTTCGTCACGACGACGCACCACTGGATTCTGTTCTTCACAAACAAGGGCCGGGTCTACCGGGCGAAGGCGCACGAGTTGCCGGAAGCCAACCGCAACGCCCGCGGTCAGCACGTTGCCAACATCCTGGCCTTCCAGCCCGACGAACACATCGCCCAGGTGATGGACATCAGGGACTACGGCGTCGCGCCGTATCTCGTGCTGGCCACCAGGCGAGGCCTGGTCAAGAAGACCGCTCTGGGCGAGTTCGACAACGGTCGCTCCAACGGGCTCATCGCGCTCAACCTGCGCGAGGACGACGAGTTGCTGGCCGCCGCCCTCGTCAGTGCCGACGACGACCTGTTGCTGGTCAGCCGTAAGGCGCAGTCGATCCGGTTCAAGGCCGACGACGAGGCGCTCCGGCCGATGGGCCGGGCCACGTCCGGCGTCATCGGGATGCGACTCGGCGCCGACGACGAACTGCTCGCAATGCAGGTCGCCGGCGAGACGACCGAGGCCTCCGACGACACCGACGTGGCCCTGATGGTCGTCACCGACGGTGGGTTCGGCAAGCGCACCAAGCTCACCGAATACCGCCCGCAGGGCCGCGGTGGTTCCGGCGTTCTCACCGC
>JAYTOZ010000146.1:0-2911 GCA_043747515.1 Frankiales bacterium
GCCCGGGAGGAGTTGCTGCACACGATCGAGCACAGCGCCAAACGCGAGGCCGCCCTGACCGTGCGCCAGCTCGAGGCCGAGGCCCGTGAGCTGGGCGAGCAGCGGGCCCGCAGCATTGTGGCGGACGCCGTCCAGCGGGTCGCGAGCGAGCAGACCGCAGAGTCGGTGGTGAGCGTCCTGCATCTGCCGAGCGATGACATGAAGGGCCGGATCATCGGCCGTGAGGGTCGCAACATCCGGGCCTTCGAGTCGTTGACCGGCGTCAACGTCGTGATCGACGACACCCCGGAGGCGGTGCTGCTGTCCTGCTTCGACCCGGTCCGCCGTGAGGTGGGCCGGCGCACCCTCGAGGCGCTCGTGCTCGACGGCCGGATCCAGCCGCAGCGGATCGAGGAGCTCTACGAGCGGTCCAAGGCCGAGGTCGAGACGGGCATGGTCCGGGCCGGCGAGGACGCGCTGCTGCAGGTTGGGATCACCGACGTCCACCCCGATCTGGTCGCGCTGCTCGGCCGGCTGCGCTACCGGACGTCGTACGGTCAAAATGTCCTGAAGCACCTGATCGAGACCGCCCACATCGCCGGGATGATGGCAGCCGAATTGCGGCTCGACCCGGCCACAACCAAGCGCGGGGCGTTCTTCCACGACATCGGCAAGGCGCTCGGGCACGAGGTCGAGGGCAGTCACGCCAGCATCGGTGCCGACCTCGCACGTCGATGTGGCGAGGCCGACGAGGTCGTGCACGCCATCGAGGCGCATCACGGGGAGGTGGCGGCCGAGACGATCGAGGCGGTGCTGACGCAGGCGAGCGACAGCTGTTCTGGTGGCCGGCCGGGGGCGCGCAGGGAGTCCCTGGAGAGTTACGTCCAGCGGCTGCACCGGATCGAGGAGATCGCCTCGGCCCGACCGGGTGTCGACAAGGTCTTCGCGATGCAGGCGGGTCGCGAGGTGCGGGTCATGGTGCTGCCGGACGAGGTCGACGACCTCGGTGCGCTGGTGCTCGCCCGCGAGGTGGCCAAGCAGATCGAGGACGAGCTGACCTACCCGGGGCAGATTCGGGTGACCGTCGTGCGCGAGTCGCGGGCCACCGAGATTGCCCACTGAAAACGCCTACGCTGGCCGGGTGAGCCGGACCTATGAGGTGCGCACCTACGGGTGTCAGATGAACGTCCACGACAGCGAACGGATCAGCGGCCTGCTCGACGAGGCCGGCTACCTGCCCGCCGCCGGGGATGCCACCCCGGACGTTGTCGTGTTCAACACCTGCGCGGTCCGGGAAAACGCCGACAACCGGCTCTACGGCAACCTCGGCCACCTCAAGAGCGTCAAGGACCGCACGCCCGGCATGCAGATCGCGGTCGGTGGTTGCCTCGCCCAGAAGGACCGGGGCCTCATCACGACCAGGGCGCCGTGGGTCGACGTCGTGTTCGGCACCCACAACGTCGGCTCACTGCCGGTGCTCCTCGACCGCGCCCGGATCGAGCAGCAGTCACAGGTCGAGCTGCTCGAGTCGCTCGAGGTGTTCCCGTCGACGCTGCCGGCCCGTCGCGAATCGTCGTACGCCGCGTGGGTGTCGATCTCGGTCGGTTGTGACAACACCTGCACGTTCTGCATCGTGCCGTCGCTGCGCGGCACCGAGCAGGACCGGCGGCCGGGCGATGTGCTGCGTGAGGTCCAGATGCTCGCCGCACAGGGCGTTGTCGAGGTGACGCTGCTCGGTCAGAACGTCAACTCCTACGGCCGGTCCTTTGGCGACAGGCTGGCGTTCGGCAAGCTGCTCCGGGCGGTCGGCGAGACCGGCCTCGAGCGCATCCGCTTCACGTCACCGCATCCGCGCGACTTCACCGATGACGTGATCACCGCGATGGCCGAGACGCCCGCGGTGTGCCCGTCGCTGCACATGCCGCTGCAGTCGGGCTCCGACGCCGTGCTCAAGGCGATGCGGCGGTCCTACCGCTCCGAGCGTTTCCTGGGCATCCTGGAACGGGTCCGCGCGCAGCTGCCGGACGCCGCGATCACGACCGACATCATCGTCGGCTTCCCCGGCGAGACCGAGGACGACTTCACCCAGACGCTGCGGGTCGTCGCGGCGGCGCGCTTCGCCGGCGCGTTCACCTTCCAGTACTCCCCGCGGCCCGGCACCCCCGCCGCGGACCTGCCGGCGCTGCCCAAGCAGGTCGTCCAGCAGCGCTACGAACGCCTCGTCGAGCTGCAGGACCGCATGACGTACGCCGGGATGCAGGCACAGGTCGGCCGGACCGTCGAGGTCCTCGTGGCCGCCCAGGGCAAGAAGGATGGGCCCGGCCGGCTCACCGGGCGGGCCCGCGACAACCGGCTGGTGCACCTCGCGGCCGCCGCGGGAGTGCGTCCCGGCGACGTGGTCACGACGGTGGTCACCGGCGCCGGGCCGCACTACCTGCACGCGGATGGGCCGTTGCTGTCGCACCGACGGACCGTCGCCGGAGATGCCGCCGAGCAGGGCCGCAGGCCGTCCACCCCTGCGACGCCGGGCGTGTCGCTCGGCATGCCGGCGGTCGGTCGCCCGGACCCGCTGCCGCTGGTCGCCGACTGCAGCTAGCCCGCGCCCCGGGCAGCCCGCGGCCCCTCGACGCTGCGACGCTGCGACGCTGCGACAAAGAACATCTCCAGCCCGGCCCCACCTCCTCGTAGTGGGACGTGAGCAGGACGGGCAAGAACGCACAAAAGGGGCCGCGACCATGGCGGACGCGGGGCTCGCGACGTGTCGAGGGTCGGGGCGAGCGGTCCTGTCGGACCCGGTCGCTAACCTCCCGGACATGGCAGCAGCGCAGCCCGACCGCAAGCTCGATATCGTGGTGTTCGGCGCGACCGGCTTCGTCGGTCGGCTCGTCGTGGCCTATCTCGCCGAGCACGCCCCGGCAGGCACGCGCATCGG
>JAYTOZ010000147.1:0-6283 GCA_043747515.1 Frankiales bacterium
GCAGAAGTTCGGCCTCGACGCCGAGACCCTGCATGGCCTCAACCCTCGGCTCCGCACCCGTAGGCCGTGGCCGGCGAACAGGGTGGCCCAGGACAGCCCGATCGTGCCGGCGCCGATCACGGCCGCCGTCCGGCCTTGGAGGTTCGACATGGCTGGACTCCCGTATGGATGCCGGCTTGCGCAGGTGGCTGTCACCTCAGGTGAAGGCGCTCATACCGGTGATGTCCCGTCCGACGATGAGGGTCTGGATGTCGGCGGTGCCCTCGTAGGTGTAGATCGCCTCGATGTCGGCCATGTGCCGGATCACGTGGTTCTCCAGCAGGATGCCGTTGCCACCGAGCAGATCCCTGGCCATCGCGATGACCTCGCGGGCCTTGCGGGTGTTGTTCATCTTCGCCAGGGCCGAGATCGTGTCGGTCAGCTTGCCGGCCTCGAGCAGCTTGGCCAGCCGTAGGCAGTACAGCTGCATCGCGGTGACCTCGGCCAGCATCCTGACGAGCTTGTCCTGCACGAGTTGCTTGGTCGCCAGCGGCTTGCCGAACTGGATCCGCTCCTTGGAATAGGTCAACGCCACCTCGTACGCCGCGACAGCGTGCCCGAGTGCGGCCCAGGCCACCGAGTTGCGGGTCGAGGACAGCACCCCCCCGGCGTCCTTGAAGGTGTTGGCACCAGGCAATTTGTTCTCGAGCGGGATGCGGACGTCGGTAAAGGTGAGGTCGGCCTGCCAGACAGCTCGGACCGAGCCCTTGCCCTGCATCACCTCGGCCTGGAAGCCCGGTGTGCCCTGCTCCAGCAGCAGGCCCTTGACCGCTCCGTCCTCGGTGTCCCTGGCCCAGACGACGACGACGTCGGCGATCGAGCCGTTGCCGATCCACCGCTTGCGGCCGGAAAGGACGTAGGCGTCGCCGTCGCGGTGCAGCGAGGCCTCCAGGCCGACCGAATCCGAGCCGTGCTCGGGTTCGGTGAGGGCGAAGGCCCCGATCACCTCCAGGGCGGCCATCCCGGGCAGCCAGCGCTGCTTCTGCGTCTCCGAACCGAGCAGGGCGATCGACCGCATGGCCAGTCCGGATTGGACGCCCAGAAAGGTCCCGAGGCTGCCGTCGCCGCGGCTCAGCTCCATGTTGATCAGCCCCGACGCGGTCGGGCTCATCTGGGGGCAGCCGTAGCCTTCGATCCCGTCACCGACGATGCCGAGCTCGGCCATCTTGGCGATCAGCTCGAACGGGAACTCGGCCCGCTGCCAGTAGTCGCCGATGACCGGCAGCACCTCATGGTCGACGAATCGGCGGGTCCGTTCGAGATAGTCGAGCTCTTGCTCGGTGAGCTCGTCCTGCAAGCCCAGGTAGTCGGTGAACAGTGATCGCCCGATGTCGTCGCGGTCGGTCATGGCGTCGCCTCCGGCGGCGTGATCTCCCGTTTGAGGATCTTGCCGGTCGGGCCCTTCGGGAGCTCCTCGACCGCCCAGATCACCCGCGGGTACTTGTAGCCCGCGACCTTGTCCTTCACGAAGGCTTTGAGCTCCGCGAGGTCGAGCTGCTGCCCGGGCTTGGCCACCACCGCGGCCGCGACCTCCTCGCCGAGTTGGGCGTGCGGCATCCCGACGACTGCGGCCTCCAGCACCCCGGGGTGCTCATAGAGCACCTCCTCGACCTCCCTCGGGTAGACGTTGTAGCCCCCCCGGATGATCAGGTCTTTCTTGCGGTCCACGATGGCGTAGAGGCCGTCCTTGTCACGCACCGCCATGTCGCCGGTGGCAAACCAGCCCTCGACCATCACCTCCTCGGTCGCGTCCGGTCGCTGCCAGTAGCCCTTCATGACGTTCTCGCCCCGGATAAAGATCTGTCCGACCTCGCCGTCGGTCATCTCCACGCCGTCGTCGTCGGCGACCTTCATCTCGACGCCCCGGATCGGGGTCCCGATCGAACCGGGCTTGCGCACGCCGTGCGGGTGGTTGAAGGAGGCCACCGGCGAGGTCTCGGACAGTCCGTACCCCTCGAGGACCGTGCAGGCGAAGGCCTGCTCGAACCCGCGCAGCACCTCGACCGGGATCGCCGCACCGCCGGAGCAGCAGACCCGCAGGCTTGAGGTGTCGGCGGCCGCCTGCCCGGGGTGGTGCAGAAAGGCGGTGAACATCGTCGGCACCCCTTCGAAGACCGTCACCCGGTCGCGCGCGATGACCTCCAGGGCCTTGCCGGCGTCGAACCGCGGCAGCATCGTCAGCAGTGCCCCGGCGTAGACGGCCGCGTTCATCGCGCAGGTCTGGCCGAACGCATGGAACAGCGGCAGCGCACCGAGGACGACGTCTTCAGGCGTGAACTCGAACAGCGTGTCGGCGGTGGTGATCGCGTTGCTGCGCAGGTTGTCGTGCGTGAGTTCAGCGCCTTTGGGGGTGCCGGTCGTCCCGCTGGTGTAGAGGATGATCGCGGTGTCATCGCCGGCCACAGCGGCCACCTCCGGGACGGGCTCGGCCACCGCGAGCAGGGCCGCGAATGCTGCCGGTTCGACAACGAGGCACTCGGCACCCGCGGCGTCCGCACCGGCCTGGGCAGCGGCCGCGAACTCGTGCCAGGCCAAGACCAGCCCGGCCTGAGGATCTTTGAGGTAGAACGCGGTCTCGCGCTCCTTCAACAGCACATTCATCGGCACGACTACGGCGCCGAGCCGCAGCGCCCCGAAATAGACGACCGGAAATTCCGGCACGTTCGGCAACATGACCCCGACCCGGTCACCGGCCGAGACGCCACGGGCGCGCAGCAGCCCGGCGCAGTGGGCTGCCGCCTCGTCCAATTCCCGGTAGGACAGGGTCGTGTCGTCCAGCTGCACCGCTGGTCGATCGGGGTGAGCGGCTGCTGTCGTCGTGAGCAAGCCAGCCAAATTGGCCATGCACCCTCCATCTGTGCCTCGAAGGAACACCCGTCACGTCAGCGGGTGTGACCTGAGCCACGACCATAGGACCACCGGCGCCTTGACGCAGGACACCAGCCCGTCTGCTACGAAGCACGGGGTGCGGCTCGTCCGGGCCGTGCCCACAGGCGACCAAAGAGGCACCATGGTTTCGCAGATGTACGGCCAAGGCGCGCGATCGCTGCAGCACCGGTTCGACAGCCGGCGGCTCGCTGATCGCCTGGTGGAGGTCACGGTGCATGACCGACTGACCCGCACGGACCGGGAGTTCGTCGAGCGGTCGGCCCAGTTCTTTCTCGCCACCATCGACCCGGACGGCTGGCCGGATGTGTCCTACAAGGGTGGCCGGCCGGGGTTCGTTCGGGTGCTCGATGCAGCCACGCTCGTGTTCCCGTCGTACGACGGGAACGGGATGTTCCGCAGCCTGGGGTCGATCCAGGCCGAACCGCGGGTGGCCCTGCTGTTCGTCGATTTCGGTCAGCCGGACCGGATGCGGGTGCAGGGCTCCGCGACGGTGTCGGACGACCCGTCGCTGGTCGCGTCCTTCGAGGGTGCGCAGCTCGTCGTGCGGGTCGAGGTCGAGCGGGTCTGGCCCAACTGCTCGCGCTACGTCCACCGGATGGAGCTGACGGAGCTCTCACCGCACGCGCCGGAGCCCGGGCACGAGCCGCCGGTACCGGACTGGAAGCGGATGGAGCTGTTCCGGGACGTACTGCCGGGCTCCTGAGTCAGACGATCCCGTGCCGCTGGGCCCACAGCGCCGCGCTGGTGCGGTCGCGGACTCCGAGCACGATGAAGACGCGGGTGAGGTGGGACTTGACGGTCTTCTCGCTGATCTCCAGGCGCCTCGCGATGCTCTTGTTGGGCAGCCCGATCGCAACCAGCGACAGCACCTCCCGCTCGCGGGCGGTCAGGGCATCCTGCGCCTTGTCCGCTGCCGGCCGGTTCGCCGGCAGCAGCGCCCGCGCCGCCCGTGGTGACAAGGGCACCCCGCCGGCGACGGCATCTCGCAACGCCCGGGAGATGTCGTCGGGCTCGGCGTCCTTGAGCAGGTAGCCGACCGCACCGGCGTCCAGAGCCGCCAGGATGCGGGCGTTCTCGGCGAACGACGTCAGCACGATGACCTTCGTCTGCGGTCGCGCCGCGAGCACGGCCCGGGTGGCGTCGATGCCGTCCAGGCCCGGCATCGACAGGTCCATCAGGACGATGTCGGGCTCGAGCTCGGCCACGGCGTCCGCGGCGAGCGCCCCGTCCTCCAGGGCGCCGACGACCTCGATGTCGTCCGCCGCGCCCAGCAGGTCGGCCAGGCCCCGGCGTACCAGGGCGTGGTCGTCGACGATCAGGACGCGGATCAAGGACGTACGCCGGGGCCGACGGCCGTCGCGACCGGTCGGTCGGCGCCTCGCGCGTCGGCAGCTGGCGCTGCCTCGATGTCATAGGTGACAGGGGTCGCGCCGACCGGCAGCCGCAGGATCAGCTCGGTGCCGCGGCCGGGCTCGGCATCGACGGTCATCGTGCCGCCCTGGGCGTGGACCAGTGCGCTGAGCAGCTCCAGGCCGACGCTGCCGCGCCGGCGGACCGCACTGTCGTCGACCCGGAAACCGCGCCCGTCGTCAGCGACCCGCAGGGCGAGCACGGTGTCCTGCTCGCGGGCGACGCTCAGGCTGACCGCATGGGCGTCCGCGTGCCGGACGATGTTGCGGACCGCTTCCTGGGCGGCGCGGTAGAGCAGCGTCTCGGTGACCTCGTCGAGATCGTCCGTGCCCGTCACGTCGACGTCGACCGTGATGCCCCGGACCTCCAGGGTCGCGGCGAGATCGGCGAGGGAGACAGCGAGCCCCTGGGCGTGCAGCGCGGGTGGGGTGATGGTGACGACCAGGCTGCGCAACTCGCGGACCCAACGCCGCAGGTCCGCCGCCGAAGCCGCCATCACACCGGCAGCGTCGGGGGCGGTGCCGCGGGAGCGTTCGGCCGCTGCGGACAGGGAGAACGACGCACCCGCGAGCCCCTGGACGACGCCGTCGTGCAGATCCGCGGCGATGACCGCCCGCTCCCGGTCAGACGCGGCCAATGAGGCCAGCAGCAAGCCCTCTCGTTGGTCCTGGCTGGCCCGGAGCCGCCGGGCCATTCGATAGGCGAGCGGCGCCTGCACGAGGTAGAGCAGGACCAGCCCCCCGAGCAGGATGGGCAGGCTCGCCAGCAGCATCCGCTGGCTCGAGTCGACGATCACCTGATACGGCTGGTAGGTCTCGAACAGCAGCCGCTGACCGGTCGGCGTCTGCACCCCGAGGTAGACCTGCAGGAGTTTGCCGAAGGACCGTTCGTCCCGGTTCTCCGCGTCCCCGAGCTTGCTGACCTCGGCAGAGGTGTCGCCCGTGTCGAGCGCTGCCAACTCATCTCCCGGGAGGGCGAACCGGGCTCCGATGAGGGCGGTGTCGTCGGAGTAGACGACGCGACCGGTTCGATCCCAGATCTTGACCCGCACGATGTGCGAGCCGAGGACCCGCTGCCGGACGACCCGGTCCAACTCGGCGTGGGCCGGGGTGCCCGGGACGAGGGCCTCGTCCCGCAGCAGCGGCCCGACCACGTCGACGGCTTCCAGATGCGTCAGGGTCCGGGCGTCCCGGATGGCCTCGGCGGTGGCGGCCCTGCGTTGCGCTTGGGCCAGCATGAAGGCAACTGCGGTCAAGACGATCAGGCCGGCGATGAGAAACGCCGCCACGGCCTTGGTCACCGACACCGGCCGAAGGGCAGCGGAGCGCGGCAGTCCCTGCTCGCTCACCAGGCGCTCCTCGCCGTCAGCATGTCGTCCTCAGGCCTTGATGCACCCCTGTCGGTGCATCCTCGCCGATGAAGCAGGGCGGCGCACGCACCTCGGGGGAAGGTGCGGGCGCCGCCCTGGTCGGGGTGTGCTGTCAGCCGTGCCCGCCGCCGTGCCCGCCGCCGTGGCCGCTGTCGCTCCCGCCGCCGAGGTCACCGACCGGTGCCGGGCTGGCCGTCCGGCCACCGTGGTCGTCCGGCCGGGGCGTCGCTGTCTGCCCACCGTGGTCGTCGTCTGCATCCGGCGTCGCCTGGACACCGTGGTCGTCCGCATCCGGCGTCGCCTGGACACCGTGGTCCTCGGCCGCTTCTGGCGTCGCCTGGACACCGTGGTCGTCGCCCGCCTCTGGCGTCGCGTGCACCTCGCCGGCTTCGTGTGCCTCAACCCCCTGTGCTTCAGGCGTGGCCTGCTCGGCTCCCGGGGTGGCGTGGACACCGTGGTCGTCACCAGCCTGAGGCGCGTGGTCCTCGTGCAGGCTCTTGTGGTTGTCGTCGATCGGCAGGGAATTGCCGGAGTCGGTCGTTCCCGTGCCGTTGCCGTTGCCGTTGCTCGCGGTCA
>JAYTOZ010000148.1:0-1935 GCA_043747515.1 Frankiales bacterium
CAGGGTGAGATCGCCGGCCTGGGCGTCCTTGAGCCGCTCTTGGCCGACCCCCGGGTGACCGACGTCCTGGTCAACGCGCCCGACGAGGTCTGGGTCGACCGCGGGGCGGGGCTGGAGCGGACCGACGTCCGCTTCGCCGACGACACCGCGGTACGTCGCCTCGCGGTGCGCCTGGCTGCACCGAGTGGTCGTCGGCTCGATGACGCCCAGCCGTGGGTCGACGCCCGGCTCGGCAACGGCGTACGCCTGCACGCGGTGCTGCCACCAGTCAGCCCGGCCGGGACCTGCTTGTCCCTGCGGGTGCCACGCCGACGGGTCTTCACCCTGGCCGAGTTGGTCGCCGCCGGCACGCTGCCTGCCGAGGGGGCGCAGCTGCTGGAGCGGCTGGTGTCCTCGCGCGTGCCGTTCCTCATCACCGGCGGGACCGGCACCGGGAAGACGACGCTGCTGTCGGCCCTGCTCTCGCTCGTCGACCCGTCCGACCGGATGTTGCTCGTCGAGGATGCCGGCGAGCTTGCGCCTGCCCACCCGCACGTCGTCCGCCTCGAAGCGCGGCCGGCGAACGTCGAGGGTGCGGGCGAGGTGACGTTGCGGGATCTGGTCCGTCAGGCCCTCCGGATGCGGCCGGACCGGGTTGTCGTCGGCGAGGTCCGCGGGGCTGAGGTCGTTGATCTGTTGGCTGCCCTCAACACCGGACACGAGGGGGGCTGCGGCACGCTGCACGCCAACTCGGCACGCGATGTGCCGAGTCGGGTCGAGGCCCTGGCCGCCGTCGCCGGGTTCGGGCGCGAAGCGCTGCACAGCCAGCTGGCCTCGGCGTTGCAGGTCGTCGTCCATCTGGTCCGCCCGCAGGGTGCTCCCCGGCGGGTGGCAGAGGTGTGCGTGCTCGGCCGCGGGGACGCCGGGCTCGTCGAGGCGGTGCCAGCCTGGTGCTGGGATGGGTCCACGGCGATGGGCATCCCCGGTCCAGCCGCCGGCCGGCTGGCGGAGCTGGTTGACGCACCCGCGCCGCGCGGCGCACGAACGTGACCATGGCGCCCGCGCTGCTGGCCGGCGCCGCCGCGGCGGTGGCGATCGGTTTGCCGACACCCACCAGGCTCGGCGTGCTCGCCACGGGCTCGTCCGGGCTCAGCCGGTCACCTGGGCAGGGCAGGGGCCCGTTGGCATTGCTCGTCCTGGTCGCCGTCATCGGTGTCGCCGTGGCCCAGGGGCCGGCCTTGGCTGTCATCGCGATCGGCGCCGTACTGCTCGGTCGCCGGTGCACCTCGACGCGGGCGGCCCGCCGTGGCCGCGATGCTGAACGCGGCCAAGCCGTGGAGGCCTGCGCGGTCCTGGCCGGGGAGCTGCGATCTGGTCGCGTGCCAGCCGATGCACTGACCGCTGCGGCGGCCGTGGCGACAGGTCCGTCGGCGGTGGCGCTGGAAGCAGCAGGCGGAGCGGCCCGCCTGGGCGGTGATGTCCCAGCGGTGCTGGCCATGGGCGCTGCAGCCAGTGCCGTCCCCGGCTTCCTGCTCGGACTCTCGGCCTGTTGGCGGGTCTGTAGCGCCACGGGCAGCGGCGTCGCGGCGGCGGTGGAGCGCCTCGAACAAGCGTTGCGGGCTGAGCAGGCGCAGCTCAGGGCCGTCGACGCTGAGCTGGCAGGTCCCCGCGCGAGTGCCGGGCTGCTCGCGGTGCTGCCGCTCGCCGGGATCGGACTCGCCGCCGGGCTGGGCGCCGACCCCGTGCACGTCCTGCTTCACACGTCCCTCGGGTTGGTCGCTCTGGCAGCGGGGTTAGGGCTCGACCTGCTCGGCCTGTGGTGGACCGGCCGGCTCGTCAGGTCAGCCGGTGGCGTCACGTGACGGATGGCCGGGCGTCACCGGAGCGTGTCCTGACCGGTGTCGGTCGTGGCCGGTGTCCCGACCTGGCTGGCGGCCTGATGTGACAGGCGGTGCG
>JAYTOZ010000149.1:0-3622 GCA_043747515.1 Frankiales bacterium
TGCTCAAGCCGTTCGTGGCGTCGCACGCGCCGCAAGGGCCGGACGGCCGGGCGCTGGCCTTCCCGAGCGGCCACACGACCGGCGCCTTCGGCGTCGCGCTGGTGCTGGCCGTCCTGTTGCTCCCCCGCACCGGTGCGAGCGCGCTGCCAGCGGTGCTGCGGCTGCTGCTCGGTGTTGTCGCCCTTGCGCTGGCCGCCGGCACAGCCGTCTCGGTCGTGGCCCTGGGATTCCACCGGACCACCGACGCGGTCGGAGGGTTCGCGACCGCCACCCTCGTTGTGCTGGGCGCGGCGGCCGCCCTCGACATCGCGGCGAGGAGCCGGGCCCGGGCATGAGCCTGCTGCTCACCGTGACCGGCCGCGACCATCCCGGCGTGACCGCCGCCCTGCTCGACGTGCTGACCCGGCACGGGGCCACCGTGTCCGACATCGAGCAGGTGGTGGTGCATGGACGGCTGCTGCTCGGGGTCGTCATCGCCGGCGAGGGCGACGGCGCCGACGTACAGGCCGAACTCACCACCGCCGCCGCCGGGCTCGACGTCGAGATCGAGTTCACCGCGCTGGAGGACGCCGAGCCCTCCCCCGCCGTACGCCATCACGTCGTCGTCCTCGGCGCACCGTTGCCACCAGCTGCCCTCGCCGGGATCACCCGACGGTTGGCAGCAAGCGGCGCCAACATCGAACGGGTCGTGCGTCTGTCGTCCTGGCCGGCGCAGTCCTTCGAACTGCTGGTCTCCGGCGGGGCGACCGACCGGTTGCGCAGCGAGCTGGCCGCCGAGGCCGTCGTCCAGCAGGTCGACGTCGCGGTGGAGCGGGCCTCGATCTACCGCCGGGCCCGGCGCCTGGTGGTCCTTGATGTCGACTCGACGCTGGTGCAGGGCGAGGTCATCGAGATGCTCGCCGCCGAGGCCGGCTGCCAGGTCGAGGTGGCGCAGTTGACCGAGGCGGCAATGTCCGGCCGGCTCGACTTCGAGGCCTCGTTGCGGGCCCGCGTCGCCCTATTGGCGGGGCTGCCGACCGAGGCGGTCGACCGGGTCCGGGCCGCCGTCCGCCTCACCCCCGGTGCGCGCACCCTGGTGCGCACCCTCAAGCGGCTCGGCTACGCCGTCGGCATCGTCAGCGGCGGCTTCACCGCGGTCACCGACGACCTGGCGACGCAGCTTGACCTGGACCACGCCCTGGCCAACGTGCTCGAGGTGGTCGACGGCCACCTGACCGGGCAGTTGGTCGGTCCGGTCGTCGACCGGGCCGGCAAGGCCACGGCGCTGCGCCGGTTCGCCGAGCTCGAAGGACTCCGGCCCGAGCAGACCGTCGCGATCGGGGACGGCGCGAACGACGTCGACATGCTCGAAGCAGCAGGCCTGGGGATCGCCTTCAATGCCAAGCCAGTCGTGCGCGAGGCCGCTGACGCCGCGCTGTCGGTGCCCTTCCTGGACGCCGTGCTGTTCCTACTCGGGATCTCCCGGGAGGAGGTCGAGGCGGCCGACGCCGGGTGAGTCGCGCCCCGGCGTACGAGGTCGCGCGATGGGGAAGGCATGACGGCCGCGACAAGGCCCGCCGTGCAGCAACGTGGCGAGAAGGAGACCTTCGACCGGCTCGTCCACGAGGGTGAGCAGCGGCTCGGCCGCTCGCTGCTCGGCCAGCTCTGGACCGGGCTGCTGGGCGGTCTCCACGTCGGCAGCGGTGTGCTGGCGCTGCTGCTGGTCGAGCGCCAGACCCACAATCCACTGCTCGCCGGCCTGGCCTACTCGATCGGCTTCATCGCGTTGACGCTGGCCCGCAGCGAGCTGTTCACCGAGAACTTCCTGGTGCCGGTCACGGCTGTCGTCGCCAAGCGCGGCAGCGTCACCGGCCTGGCTGCGCCTGTGGGGCATCAGCTGGGTCACCAACCCGCTCGTGGGCTGGCTCGTCACCGGCCTGGTGATCGTGGGTTTTGCGCAGCTGCGCGACACAGCTCGGGAGAGCGCTGCGTTCTCCACCGGGCTCGGCGTGAGCCCAAAAGCCGTTGTGCTGGCACTTCTGGGCGGCTTCGTCATCACCTTGATGACGCACACGCAGCACTCCACCGACAGCGAAGGCATCAAAGTCGTTCCCGCGATCGTGATGGGCTTCCTGCTCGGCGCCGGCTACCTCGACTGGGTCGCGCTGCTCGGGCTGACCATCGTCGGCAACCTCGTCGGCGGGCTCGTCCTGGTCACCGTGCTGCGCCTGCTGCAGGTGCCGAACAAGGTCATCGACGAGCAGACCTAGGGCCGGCGCGGCGGGGGCGGGCAGCAGCCCACCGGGCAGCGGTCGTGCGTAGCGACGCAACCGTGCGAGGCGAGCTCCTCGGGCGCCTCAAGGCGCTCGACGACCAGGTCGCGCAGCATCGCGACGTACGCCGGGGCAGTGCCCACCGTGGCAGCCCGCCGCGCGACGAGCCCCGGCATGGTCGCCGCGATCCGCTGCTGGGCCGAGATGTCGAGGTCGTAGAGCACCTCGACGTGGTCGCTGGTGAAACCGATCGGCACCATCACCACTTCGCGGACCCCGTCGCCCCACAGCATCTGCAGGTGGTCGCCGATGTCGGGCTCGAGCCACGGCACCTGCGGCGGCCCGCTGCGCGACTGGAACACCAAGTCGAAGGGCCGGTCGCCGGCAATCTCGGTAGCGGCGTGCCGCAGCGCCTCGACGTACGCGCCGCCCGACGGGCCTGAGGTCTCCGCCATGACCAGCGGGATCGAGTGCGCCGTGAACACCAGCCGCGGATCGGTCAGCCCCTGCGACGCCGTCTCGACATTGCGTCGCATCGGCTCGAGAAAGCCTTGCTCGGCGTAGAAGTGGCGCAGCTTGGTCACGATCGGCCCACCGGGCACCGCGGCGCCGGTCCAGTCCTCGCGGTACTGCCGGCAGCCGCTGTACGACGGGAAGGCGCTCGTCACGATCGCCAGCGCGTGCCGCCGCCCGTCGGCTGCGAGCTGCCCGAGGGTCTCGGCCAGGAACGGGTGCCAGTTGCGGTTGCCCCAGTAGACCGGCAGGTCCGGGCCACGTTCGGCGAGCTCGGCCTGCAGCGCGGCGACGAGGTCGCGGCACTGCTGGTTGATCGGGCTCACCCCGCCGAACAGCTCGAGGTAGTGCCGGCTCACCTCGACCAGCCGCTCGGCCGGGATGCCCCTGCCACGGGTGACGTTCTCCATGAACGGCAGCACGTCGTCCGGACCCTCGGGGCCGCCGAACCCGACGACGAGCAGAGCGTCCACCGGGGGCGGATCGGCGGGTCGGGTGTCGATGTCGGTCACCGCACCATCCTCCCGTGACGGGCCGACCGCGGCACGTCGTACCGTCCCGGCATGACCGAGCCGGGTACGACGCAGCAGCGGGTGGCCCTCGTCACGGGGTCCTCCTCGGGGATCGGCGCTGACATCGCCCGGCGTCTCGCCGGCGACGGCTTCACGGTGGTCGTCAACAGCCGCGCGTCCGTCGAGGCCGGGGAAGCCGTCGCGACCGAGGTCGGCGGCAGCTATCTGCAGGCCGACGTCGCCGACGAGGTGGCCGCCCGCGACCTGATCAGGCAGGTCCTCGAGCGGCACGGCCGACTCGACGTCCTGGTCAACAATGCCGGCGCGACCGAGATCGTCGCCCAC
>JAYTOZ010000150.1:0-9335 GCA_043747515.1 Frankiales bacterium
GCGGCGCTGGTGGTCCGCGCGGGGCGTGCACCGGGTCTCGGGGTGGCCACCGCCGCCCGTGGGGGCGTGACCGGGGCCACACAGATCGGCTGGGCGACACCAGGGCCCCGGTGGGATGCTTGCCAGAATCACGACCACCCGGCGCGGTGCGCCGACGTACCTGGGAGCGCACATGGGACGGCTGGCAGCCACTGAAGGACTCACCGACATCCAGCGGGAGATCCTGTCCACCGTCCGCAGCTTCGTTGACAAGGAGATCCTGCCCTACGCAACCGATCTGGAGCACAAGGACGAGTTCCCCGAGGCCATCGTCGAGGGGATGAAGGAGATGGGCCTGTTCGGCCTGATGATCCCGGAGGAGTACGGCGGGCTCGGTGAGTCGCTGCTGACCTACGCCCTGGTCGTCGAGGAGATCGCCCGCGGCTGGATGAGCGTGTCGGGCGTGATCAACACGCACTTCATCGTGGCGTACATGATCAAGCAGCACGGCTCCGAGGAGCAGAAGAACCGGCTGCTGCCGCTGATGGCGGCCGGCGAGAAGCGCGGCGCGTTCTCGATGAGCGAGCCGGGCTGCGGGTCGGACGTGGCAGCCATCACCAGCAAGGCGGTCCGGGACGGCGAGAGTTACGTCCTGAACGGGCAGAAGATGTGGCTGACCAACGGCGGCCGGTCGAGCATTGTCGCGACCCTGGTCAAGACCGACGAGGGTGGCAGCTCGGTCTACAAGAACATGGCGACCTTCCTGCTGGAGAAAGAGCCCGGCTTCGGCACCCAGAACGGCCTCACGATCCCCGGCAAGCTGGAGAAGATGGGCTACAAGGGCGTCGAGACGACCGAGATGATCATGGAGGACGTCCGGGTGCCGGCGTCGACGATGCTCGGTGGCGAGGCGGGTCGCGGCCAGGGCTTCTACCAGATGATGGACGGCGTCGAGGTCGGCCGGGTCAACGTCGCGGCGCGCGCCTGCGGCATCTCGATCCGCGCCTTCGAGCTCGCGATCGCCTACGCCCAGCAGCGGGTCACCTTCGGCAAGCCGATCGCGCAGCATCAGGCGATCCAGTTCAAGCTTGCCGAGATGGCCACCAAGGTCGAGGCCTCACACGCGTTGATGGTCAACGCCGCCCGGCTCAAGGACGCCGGCAAGCGCAACGACGTCGAAGCCGGCATGGCCAAGCTGCTCGGCAGCGAGTACTGCTCCGAGGTCGTCCAGGAGTCGTTCCGCATCCACGGCGGCTACGGCTACTCCAAGGAGTACGAGATCGAGCGGCTGATGCGTGAGGCGCCGTTCCTGCTCATCGGCGAGGGCACCAGCGAGATTCAGAAGACGATCATCAGCCGCGGTCTGCTCAAGGACTACCAGCTCAAGACCTGAGCCGGCGCGCAGGGCAGGATCCGGGCGTGCCCATCGATCCGGACAGCTTGCTGCTGCTCGCCGAGGCCCATCTGCTGAGCGTCTTCGGCCAGGACAGTGGCCGGGCCGGGGTGTCCTTCCTCGGTACCCAACGGATCGATGTCCTGCGGTTCGGGCCAGGCCCCGACGGACTCGTCCGCTACGCCTCGCTGGGCATGTGCCGGCACCCGATGGGTGACCCCGGTGGCGAGCTGGTGCTGCAGACAGGCCCGCGGGCCGAGCTGCTGCTCTCGGTCAGCTCCCCACAGGACACCGTGCTGCGCCGGCTCGCCGTGCTGGCGGCGAGCCCGTCGGTCGAGGGGGTCGTCATCGCGCCGGGCGCGGGGCTCGACCTCGGCGAACCGCTGTGGGACGGGGCCCGCTTCACCGCGGTGCTGGTCGGTGAGTCTGGCGGACTCGTGCCTGACCTGGCCCTCGACGGCGACGAGCCGGTGCGCTTCCTGCCACTGCTGCCAATGACCCCGTCAGAGGCGGCCTGGAAGCGGGTGCACGGCGCGCAGGCCCTTGAGTTGCGCTGGCTCGAGGCCGGCACCGACCTGCGCGACCCGGGCCGGGCGCAGGCGCCGCTGGACAAGCCATGACCACGCTGGCCGGCCGATTCCGGGCGCAGGCCGAGCAGTGCGGGCTGCACGGCTCCCCGCTGACCGAGGTGCTGTTGTCCGGCGCAGCTGACGATCTCGAGGCCGGTGGGCCGGCGGCCGAGCTGCTCGAGCCACTGGCTACGGATCCACCTGGCACAGTGCCCTCGCTGCGCTTCGCCGGGGCCCTGCACCGGCTGGTCCTGGAGCGGCGCGCACCCGCCCTGGCCCTGCACTACCCGAGCGTGGGCGGCACCGCGCCGGTCCGCGACCTGTGGCCCGCAGCCCGGCGCGCCGTCCACGAGGAGCTGGAGGCCCTACGGGCGCTGGTGGCCCGGCCGGTGCAGACCAACGAGGTGGGGCGCAGCGCCGCGCTGTACGGCGGGCTGCTGCACGTCGCGGCTCAGAGCCGTCTGCCGGTGCGGTTGCTCGAGGTCGGCGCAAGCGCCGGGCTGAACCTCCTGGTCGATCACTTCGCCTATCGGATCGGTGATGTCGTTCTCGGTGACCCCGCCTCGCCGGTCGTCATGGACCAGCCCTGGCAGGGCCCGCACCCGGTCGGCAATGTTCGGGTCGTCGAACGCCGGGGCTGCGACCTGGCGCCGGTCGACCCGCTGACCACCGACGGCCGGCTGACGCTCACGTCGTACGTCTGGGCGGATCAGGTCGGTCGGCTCGAACGCCTGCGGGGAGCACTCCAGGTCGCGGCCGGGGTGCCGGTGCGTGTCGATCGGGGCACGGCAGCTGCCTTTCTCGGGCGCGAGCTGGCCGTGCCCCGGCCGGGGGTGGCAACGGTGGTCTGGCACAGCGTCGTGCGGCAGTACCTCGCGCCGGACGAACGCGACCGGGTCGACACGGTGCTCGCGGCCGCGGGTGCCCGCGCCGACGACCGGGCCCCGCTGCATCGCCTGACGATGGAGCCGGAGCGGGTCGGGCAGGGGTCGTTCGACTTCCACCTCGAGCTCACCTCGTGGCCGGGAGGTGGCTCGCGGATCCTTGCCGACTGTCAGGGCCACGGCCCACCGGTCCGGTGGCGCTAGCGTCGCCCGTCCACCTCGAGCCAGGGAGCAACGACGTGCAGTTCGGCCGGTACTACGAGGAGTTCGAGGTCGGTGCGGTCTACAAGCATTGGCCGGGCAAGACCGTCACCGAGTACGACGACCACCTGTTCTGCCTGCTCACGATGAACCACCACCCGCTGCACCTCGACGCCAACTACGCCGCGACGACGCAGCAGGGGCGCAACGTCGTGGTCGGCAACTACGTCTACTCGCTGCTGCTCGGCATGTCGGTCGCCGACGTGTCGGGCAAGGCAATCGCGAACCTTGAGGTCGAGTCGCTCAAGCACGTCTTCCCGACCTTCCACGGCGATACGATCTACGGCCAGACCGAGGTCCTGGCCAAGACCGAGTCCAGGAGCAAGGACGACCGCGGCATCGTGCACGTCGAGACCAAGGGCTACAACCAGGACGGCGTCCTGGTCTGCATCTTCCGGCGCAAGGTCATGATCCCCAAGCGGTCGTACGGCGAGGCGCACGGCGGCGAGCAGCCGGGACGACCCGCCCCGGCGCAGCCGTAGTGGGTCAAGCTTGACCGCCGGTGCCGCAGGGCGGACCGTGGGAGGATGAGCGCTGAGCCGTGCTGCCCCCGCTGCTGGGTGCCGGTGCGACCGCCGGGCCTGATGACCAGCGACTGGAACTGCCCACACCACGGGCCGGTGGCGCCCTTCACCCGGGCCCCGCTGGGATCGGTGCCGCAGGTGACCGCCCATGCCAGGGTGCCGCTGTGGTCACCGCTGCCACTGATGCCCGGCTGGACCTTGACTGGTCTGGCGTTCGCCGGTGACGAGCGCACCGGGGCAGTGGCCACCGTGCTCGCGCTGTCCGGTCCGTCGCCGCTGGGTGGCCCGGCGGACCTGCTGCTGGTGGCCGAGGAACCTGGGGTCGGGCTCGGGGCGCGGATGGCCGGTCTCGACGGGCTCGACCCCGGCTCGTGCACCAGCGGCGCACCGGATGCGAAGGTCGAGGTTGCCGGTCACCCCACCGCGCTGTGGAGCTTCGCGTCCGCGCCCGACCGGGTGGCCTTCGTCGGCGAGGCGTCCGGCGTCTGGCTCTACGCCATCCTGTGGCCCCCCGCTGCCGAGTTGGTGCTCCTCGAGCACGTCGTGTTGCACGACCTACGCTTGGCGGCGCACCTGGCCGAGGACCTGCCGCACGGCGCGCCGTCACCACGGCTGCCCTGACCGGCCGCGCGGCTACCCTCAGCCCGCCGCCATCCCGCATGTCTGGAGCTTTCGCTGTCCGCCCGCCGGATCGACCTGCACACCCATTCGACCGCCTCGGACGGCACGACCGCCCCGGCCGACCTCGTCGACCAGGCACGGGCCGCCGGGCTCGACGCCGTCGCCCTCACCGACCACGACACGACCGCCGGCTGGGACGCCGCCGCAGCGGCCCGACCGGACGGTCTCGCACTCGTCCGCGGCGCCGAGCTCTCCTGCAGCCGCGAGGGGATCAGCCTGCACCTGCTGGCCTATCTGTTCGACCCCGCCGAGCCGGTCCTGGCCGCCCGGCTCGGCGAATTGCGGGACAGCCGGATCGGCCGGGCCGAGGCGATGGTCGCGATGCTGGCGGCGGACGGCACCGGGGTGACCTGGGAGCAGGTGCGGGCACTGGCCGGGGGCACTCTCGGCCGCCCGCACGTCGCCCAGGCCCTCGTCGAGCGAGGGCACATCGCCAGCGTCGGCGAGGCCTTCACCGCTGACTGGATCGGCACCCACGGTCGCTACTGGGTCGGCAAGCTCGAGCTCGACGTCGTCGAGGCGGTCGGCCTGGTCACCGGCGCGGGTGGCGTCGCCGTCTTTGCCCACCCGGGAGCGCACCGGCGCGGGCAGACCGTCAGCGACGACGTGATCGCGGAGATGGCCGCGGCCGGGCTGGCCGGGCTCGAGGTCGACCACGTCGACCACGACGAACCGACCCGCGCCCGGCTCCGGCTCCTCGCCGCCGAGCTGGGTCTGCTGACGACCGGCTCGAGTGACTTCCACGGGACCAACAAGACGGTCCAGCTCGGCGCCGAGCTGACCCCGGAGACGTCGTACGCCGGGATCGTCGCGCAGGCGACCGGCGTGCCGGTGCTCGGGCCGTGAGCCGCTTCCTGGACGCCGCGCTGTTCGGCACGGTGTTCGTCACCCTGGTTGTGATCATGGATCCGCTGGGCAATGTCCCGCTGTTCCTCGGGCTGACCGGCGGCCGGTCGAACCGCATCCGGCGCCGGTTGGCCTGGCAGGCGGTGCTGGTGTCACTGGCGGTGATCACCGTCTTTGCGCTCCTTGGCCAGCAGATCTTGGCCTACCTGGGCATCGGGATCCCAGCGCTGCAAGGCGCCGGCGGGCTGCTGCTCGCGATCGTCGCGCTCGAGTTGCTCACCGGCAAGCAGGACGACCCGGCCGAGGTCGACAACGTCAACGTGGCGCTGGTGCCACTCGGCACCCCGCTGCTGGCCGGGCCCGGCGCGATTGTCGCCACGATCGTGTTCGTCAAGCAGGCGCACGGGGTCGCCCAGGGGGTGGCCATCGGCGCTGGCATCGTGGCGGTGCACCTGCTGGTGTTCCTGTCACTGTTCTTCAGCGTCACCATCACAAAGATCATCCGAGAGGCCGGCATCGTGCTGCTGACCCGGATCTCAGGGTTGCTGCTGTCGGCCATCGCCGTGCAGCTCATCGCGAACTCGGTCCGCGGCTTCGTCCGGGCGGGCTGAGCCAGGGTAGAAAGAGCACATGAACCACCTGCGCCGCCTCGTTCCCCTGCTCATCGCCGCCCTGGTGGTCCTGCTGGTGCCCGGGACGGCCCGCGCCGACAACGCGGGCGACGTTGCGAAGGCGCTGCGCAACAGCCCGGTCTACCAGGCCAAGGGACTGGACCGGATCGATGTTGCTTCCGCGCAGAGCGCCGTACAGGGCACCGCCCCGCAGGTCTACGTCGCCGTGCTCGAGGCGGGCGCGGCCTCCTCGGCCAGCGAGGCCGCCGCCCGGGCCAGCGCCATCGGCAAGGCACTGGGCACCACCGACGCGGTCGTGCTCGTCATCACCGACAGCAGGCATCTCGGCGCGGCGACCGGTAAGCAGGCGCGGTCCAGAGGTGCCGACGGAGGCGCGGCGCTCTCGCAGGAGCTCACCTCGATCAAGGGCAAACCGTTCGACAAGGCGACCGTGACGGATTTCGTCAAGGCGTTCGCACAGCGGGTCGGTGAGCAGGCCAGCAACGGCGGTACCACCACCGGCAACAACAACAACGCCTCGACGCCGCAGAAGACCTCGCACTCCGGGCGCAACTTCCTGCTGGTGCTGCTCGCCCTCGGTGGTGGTGGCTTCGCGTTCTATCGGCGCAGCGCCAACAAGAAGCGGAAGCGGGAGAATGAAGGGTTGCGCGCCGATGTCGAGTCGCTCTACAACCGGCTCGGCAGCGACGTGATGACCCTTGATGCCAAGGGCGACCAGCTCGCGCTGCAGGCGCTCTCGGACGCGTCAGAGCGCTACAACGCGACCGGGTCGGCGCTGGCGACAGCGGACACCCCCGGCGAGTTCGCCGCGGCCCGGCGTACGGCGGTGGAGGGTCTGGTCGCGGCGCAGACCGCACGCAAGCAGCTCGGCCTCGATCCCGGCCCGGAGATCCCGCTGCCCCCCGGCAACGGGCCGCAGCTGACCGGTGAGCAGCGGGTCCAGTTCGACGACCAGGAGTACGACGGCTCGCCCAACTACCGGCCAGGCAACGGCCACTACTACGGCGGCGGCAACATCAACGGACAGATGGTGCCGGGCGGCTGGTACTCCCAGCCGTTCTGGACCCCGTTCCTGCTCGGCAGCGTGCTGTCCGGCGGGCTCGGCGGCGGCGGGCTGTTCGGTGGCGGCGGCGGCGGCTACGAACGGGGCTATGAGGAGGGCCGCGAGAATGCCCAGGGCGGTGACGGCGGCGGCGGCGGCGGCGGTGGCGGCGGCGGCGACTGGGGCGGTGGCGGCGACGGTGGCGGTGGCGGCGACTGGGGCGGTGGCGGTGGCGGTGGCGGTGGCGACGGCGGCGGCGACTGGTAGGTGGGCCCGGGCCAGGCGGTCAATCGCGTCCGGTGCCCGCGGTGCGTTGTGCGACGCAGACCGCATCCGCCGGTCCGCGCACGTGCAGGATCGGGTTGTCTCATCTGCGTCATCAAAGAGTCCGGCCGGCTGCGTCTGGGTCGGCGTCGGGGAGCACCCGCTCACCGGCCTCCGGGGTGAACTCCCAGCGCATTGGCCGCCGTGTTCCATGCTGATCGACCAGCACAGCTACAACGCTGGCTGCCGTGGGTCGGTGGCGGTCCGGTCGTGCCGGCCGTCGAAATGCTGAGTGTTGACATCAGCAGTCCAGTTGCAGCAACGCCAGCACGGCTTTCCACAGGGTCCGCCGCGTCCCGGCGTAGGCCGGGGCAGGATGGACCGGTGCAGCAGCTGGGGCTCGAGGGGATGCCGAGCCCGCTGTTCGCGTGCACCCCGTCGCGGTTGACCGGATGGCTGGACTGCCCTCGGCGCTACCGGCTGACCTACCTGGACCGGCCGGCGCCGCAGCGGGGTCCGCCGTGGGCCCACAACACGGTCGGCGCCGCCGTGCACCTGGCGTTGGCTCGCTGGTGGGACCTGCCGCTGCCCCGGCGTACGGCGTTGACTGCCAGGGGCCTACTCGACCGCGGCTGGCAGCGCGACGGTTTCGCCGACGACCGGCAGGCCGAGCGGTGGCGTGGCCTGGCCGGGGACATGGTCGAGCGCTACGCGGGCGGGCTCGACCCGCACGACGAACCGGTCGGCGTGGAGCGCACCGTGGCGGTCAAGACCGGCGCGCTTGCGGTCAGCGGCCGGGTGGACCGGGTCGACCGGCGGGGCGAGGAGCTCGTCGTCGTCGACTACAAGACCGGCCGATCGGTGCTCACCGACGACGACGCCCGCGGGTCGCTGGCGCTGGCGCTCTACGCGCTGGCGTGCGCCAAAACCCTGCGCGCGCCGTGCGCTTGGGTCGAGCTGCACCACCTGCCGGCGCAGCGGGTCCTGACGTTTCGGCACACCGAGGACTCGCTGGCCCGGCACGTCCGCCGAGCCGAGGCCATTGCGGCGGAGGTGGTGGCCGCCAAGGCGGCGCTCGACGCCGGCGGTGACGCCGACGAGCTGTTCCCGCCCCGGCCGTCCGGGGCGTGTGCGTGGTGCGACTTCGCGCGGGTCTGCCCGGCCGCACAAGGCCCCCCGAAGCGGCCGTGGGACGGCCTGGCGCAGGAGTTGGCCGAGCCGACAGGGTAAACCGGCAGACTGGCGTCATGAGCGTCAACCAGGGGGACCGCAAGCGCCGTGTCAAGCGGCACAAGCAGGCCCGCGCGGATCACCCACTGTCGAGCCGGGTCGTACACCGGCTCAGTGAGCTGTCATCCAGCTCGGGTGCGACCGCCGCCGCCGCGGCGCTCAGCCTGGCCTTCCTGCTCGGTGCGGTCCTGAGCTCCCGCACCGCAGACGTGCTGGTGGTGTTCGAGGCCGTCGCGGCGGCGGTGACCCTGGTCATGGTGTTCGCGCTGCAGCACGCCGCGTCGCGGCAGCAGGTCGCGGTGCAGCGCAAGCTCGACGAGATCCTCAGCTGCCTGCCGGGGGCCGACGGCCGGTTGGTCCGGGTGGAGACGGCGTCGCCGGGGGAGCTCGACGAGCTCGAGGAACGCCACGACGATCTGCGGCGGGCCGCCGTCCGCGAGGGTGGCTGAGCTACAAGCCGAGCCGCTGCTGGGCGGCTTTGACGTGCGGCCCGTGCCGTAGCCGCCCCGGGACCGCAAGCAGGCCGCTGCGAAGGGCCAGGCCGACGGCGGAGGCCCCCAGGTCGGTCGTCGGCAGAGCGGGCAGCCGGTAGAGCCGTCGGGCCCAACGTGGGAGCATCGCGGCGGACGCCGCAGCGATCGCCACCCAGGCCGGCCTGGCCGGCGTGGCAAGCCTTATCCTGCTCGGCATAGGCGGCCACAGGACGAACAGCGCTGCCTGCCGCGCCTGCTCGGTGAGCCGCAGCTGCGGCCGCATGTCACCGAAGTAGTCGGCCATCGCCGCCCGGTCGGCCGGCACCCAGCCCGGGTCCAGGCCGACGAGCGCGGCCTGCCGGGTCTGCTCGGCGTAGTAGCGGTCCTGCTCGTCGCCGGACAGCCGCAGCCCGCAGCGCACCGCCGTCGACAGGAAGGATTCGGCCTCGCAGCAGTGCACCCAGCGCAGCAGGTCCGGGTCGTTGACCCGGTAGGCGTGGCCGCTCTCGGGTTCGATACCGGCGAGCTTGCCGTGGATCCCGCGCACCTTCGCCCCG
>JAYTOZ010000151.1:0-6592 GCA_043747515.1 Frankiales bacterium
GAGACAGGCTGGCGAGAAACGGCGGGCGAGCCCGCGCAGCCCAGAGAGAGCGCCACGACGGCCGTCACGGCAGGCAAGAGCCGACGCAGCATCACCTAGCCAGCATGGCGCCGACTGCACGGGTACGGATAGTGCTTCCCAACGTGAACGGCAGCGTACGAGCATCCAGGCAGCAGAGAAGGCCGGTTCTTGATCACGATCCAGGCCTCCGCGAGAAGCGATAGCCCGTCGCTATCCCTCGCCGCGAACGTCCGCTTCTGTCGCGACTCGTGCTGCTCAGGCGCCGAAGCCGAGGAAGACGAGAAGTCGCCTCTCGAACTCGACCAACTTGGTTGCCGCGAGCCTTCCGACGACCGCGCCTGCGTTGTTCCTTCGGACGGTCGTCATCTTGTCGATCATTAGGAAGCAGTCTTGGCCGAGGCCGTTCCCCTCGTCCGCAGTGACCGACACTTGAAGCAGAGGCGCGTCGACTTCCGTGCTCGTAAAGGGACAGACTGTTAACGAGTCAGTCGCGTCGAACTTGTCGTCCTGGACGATCAGGGCCGGCCGCGGCCTGCTCGCGTAGACGCCGCCAGCGACAATGATGATGTCGCCGCGTCTCATTCGGCCCAGTCGTCGGAGATGGCCTCCACGAAGTCCATGTCATCACTCGCGCGGTCAGCGGCCGCCACGAGTACGGACTGGCGGTGAGCTTCAGCGGCGAAATCTGGCGACCGCACGTCGGGCACCCAGATCTGGATAGGCCGCAGCCCTTGCGCCCGCATCCGGGCCCGGTACGCGCTCACCCGCTCTCGTACAGCCATAGCACCGAGGTTACATGTAACGGCGCGCTCAGCCAAGGGTGTGCGCTCATGTACGAACCGCGAGCTCGCGCGCTCGCTCGCCCCAACGACGCCTAGTCCAGGCGGAAGTTCAATCCAGTCGCATCCGCATGACCGGCCTGGTGATGTAGGTGCGGCCGATCTCCGTAAACCCGGCGGCGACGAACATCTCACGGGTTCCGGTGAACAGCGCAGAGGGCGACGGAATGGCGCGCAGTCCCTCGACGTCGACGGGGTGACCATCGAGCACCGACGCGCCATGCGCTCGGGCGAAGTGCACAGCTGCCCGCAGCAGCGCGACACCGACACCCTGACCCCGGTGCATCGGACGAACCGCGAAGCAACTGACCCACCACGCGGTGTCGGCCCCGTAACTGTCGCCCTCATACAGCCGCCTCAGCGCCGCATTGTCGACGACACCTGGCAGGTCACGCCGCGGAACAACCCTGCTCCAGCCCGCCGGACTCTGCCCGACATAAGCCACCAAGCCGATCGGCACCGAGCTGTTGTCGATCTCCTGACGCAAGGCGGCCTGGTTGTCGGCGAGGTCGTGATGGCAGAAGCGTTGACACCAGCAGGCATTCGGCCCCTTACGGCCGGCGAAGATCGCGGCCACGTCGTCCCACTGCCCCGACGTGGCCGCGTACACCTCAAGGTTCATGACACGCCCTCACGACGATCCATCCGACATCAAGAACGACGCCACACATCCGATCATGCCGCGACTCGCCGTTCTAGCCTTCGCCAGTCGCCTCGTAGTCTTTGATCCGCGCCTGCATTAGTGCCTGCAGAAGCTGCGTCGGTAGCTCCTGCTCGTAGGGGAGCTTGATGAAGCCTTCACCGGCTGCGTAGCCGGCGGCTTCTACCGTGGCTTTCTGGGTTGCGAAGAACCGCGGGGAGAACCGCAGCGAGCAGTGGTGCTTGAAGTTCTGCAGCATCCATAGGTTGGTGTTCTGCCCGCGAACGTACACTGGCAGATTCCATTTCAGTTCCTCGCGGGCTTTTTGGTCGGCTTTGCGGCTGAGCTTCCTCAGCGCCTCGAGATGGGGCCGCTGTACGTCGTTCAGTTGGACGAAGAAGTCGTCGACACTTGTTCGCCTGGGCATCGGCATGACGTCAAAGATACCCGCGCGTGCCCCCGCCTTCACGTCCTCACTTGCCGCGTTCTGCGCCGTTGTACCGGTAACCGGTCGCCCTTCCAGGATCGCCAGGAAGCCGGTGCCGGTGGAACTGGCACGACACCTGCGCGGTATGAAGGCCCATGCGCATCTTCTTCACCGGTGGCAGCGGCAAGGCCGGCAGGCACGTCGCGCCGTACCTCGCCGCGCAGGGCCACCACGTGACCAACGCCGACCTCGTACCTCTGGGGCACCCAGCTGTCGCCGACCTCCGGGTCGATCTCACCGATGCTGGCGAGACCTACTCGGCGCTCGCTGGGCTGGCGACCTTCGACGAGCTGGACCTGCCTGAGAAGCCCACATACAACGCCGTCGTGCACTTCGCCGCGGTGCCGGCGATCCTGCTCACGTCGGACGCAGCGACGTACGCGACGAACGTCCTCAGCACCTACAACGTGCTCGAAGCCGCGACCCGACTCGGCGTACGCAAGATCGTGTTCGCCTCGTCGGAGACGACCTACGGAATCTGCTTCGCCCAAGGCGAGCGACGGCCGCTCTACCTGCCGGTCGACGAAGACCACCCGACGGTTCCCCAAGACGCCTACGCGATGTCGAAGGTCGCCGGCGAGGTGACGGCACGCTCGTTCCACGCCCGCACCGGGGCGGACGTGTACGGCCTGCGGATCAACAACGTCATCGAGCCGCACGAGTACGCCGAGATGTTCCCTGCCTTCCTCACCGACCCGTCGCTGCGGCGCCGCAACCTGTTCGCCTACATCGACGTCCGCGACCTGGGCCAGATAGTGCAGCGCTGCCTCGAGACCGACGGACTGGGCTACGAGGTCTTCAACGTCGCCAACGCCGACATGTCGGTAGCTGCGACGACCCAGGAGCTCCACGACCGTTTCTACAAGGGGGTGGAGGTGCGGCGGGAGATGGGCCGCGACGAGACCTTCTACGCCATCGACAAGGCACGTGACCTGCTTGGGTTCGCCCCGCGTCACTCCTGGCGAGAGGTGCTGGCCGACCCTGGGGCCGGGCACGGCTGAGGGCTCACCACCGTCGGCCCCGAGCTCCTTCGGGAGCTCTCGCTCACACTGCCGACTCCGAGACCCCTTGCTTCAGCAGCGTCCCCGGCCACCCAGTCTCGAGCCGCCTTGACCGCGGGCCGGGTCTGCCCGGACAGGGATAGCCGGTCGTACGCCGTCCCCAGGAACATCCGCTCATGCCGCAGGGCGCGTGGTTCAGTCGTGTCCGAAGCGCTGTCCTTCGGGCCGGGCTTCCTCGTCCGCTTGCTGGCCTCGGCAACGGGGAGATCGGTCGAGGTGACCCGGCCTGGTGCCCGGGCTGGAAGGCCCTGCAGGTGTGCTGATTGGCCGGCTACGCGGTGTGGCGCAGGACGGTCTCGACCACGCGGGCGGGCTGGTCCCAGTGCGGGAAGTGGCCACACTCCTTCCACACTTCGACCACGGCGTCGGGGAAGCGCTGTTTCAGCGATCTGGCCTGGCTGGGCAGCGTGACTCGGTCTTGGTCGCCCCACACGGCCAGCACCGGTCCGGGAGGGAGCCGGCGGGAGCCCCGTCCTGGGACTGGAGCCCAGCGCGTCGGCCAGGCCCTGTACCTCGCGGACGGCGTAGTCGCGGTCGAGCGCCCAGGGCCGCGCGGACAGCTGGGCCAGCAGCGCTGTGCGGCCGATTGGCGACACAAGTAGGGTCGGCAGGGCGGGACGGAGGGTGCGGATGAGGGCGACGCTGACGGTGAGCGTCGCACCGAAGACCGTCTTCTGCGTCGGGCTCCAGAAGCCGCCGGGGTCGAGTGCGACGACGCAGCGGCCCACGCCGCGGTGGGCCAGCTCCAGCACGAGCCGAGCCCCCATCGAGCTGCCGACGAGTTCCGCTTCCACGAGGTCCTCGCGGTGCAGGTGCGCCTCCAGCGGGTCGGCGACGGCGGCCAAGCTGTAATCGCCCGGCAGCATCGCTGTCTGTCCGAAGCCGGGCAGGTCGAGTCCGACGATCTCGCGCTGGGCCTGGAGCCGGGCGAGCACGGGGCTCCAGGTGCCGGTGTCGGCGCCGACGCCGGGGACGAGGAAGAGAGGACGACCGGAACCGGTCCGCAGCGTGTGCACGTGGGCCTCCTGCCCAGGGCCAGCGGGTAGCGATCCTCAGGCCGTACGGCCGCCAGCACTGCCAGCAGCAGGTCCCGGCCCTGGCAGTGCCGGACTCGCCTGGACGAGACGCACCAGCCGTGCGGGAGGTCTGGTGCCGAAACCCGGTCGAAGGGCCCGCCCGTGGCGCTGGTGGCGCTCCTGCCGGACCGTGCATCCGCATGCGCGCGCCTGACGAGCTGAGCCACTGCACCCGGCGCTGCTGGGTCCCACGGGCGGCGCCGTGCGTCGCCGTCCGCCAGACGCGTCGGCCCAGGGGTGTCGGGTCGTGGCTGGTGAAGCAGGGGGTCACTGAAGGGCAGCCGCTGCTCTACGGTCGTCCCGTGACGCGCTACCGCTTTCTGGACGGGATGGGGGACGTCGTCGCGGAGGACGAGTTCGCCGACCACGCCGACGCGCTGGTGTGGGCCAGGGCCGACGACGGTCCCGACGACGAGGTGCAGCGGGTGGAGTACCTCGGGCCGGAGGGCGACTGGCGCTGGGCGGGAGCCCTGCACGACGAAACTGAGCGACGAGCGGTGCCCGCTGGCCGCCTGCCGCGAGCCGCCTGCCGCCGCGCCGGGTGTCCCGTCAACGTCGCCTGGTCTTGAACGACGCTCCCGAAGGTCGCGAGGAGAGCCACCGAGGCCGTACGGTTTCGCGATGGCTCGCCTCCCCCTCGTCGACTCCGGCAGCGACGACGCCGATCCCCTTGCCCGCTCCGTGCTGCAGGCGGTGAGCGCCGCCCGAGGTCGAAGCGTGGACCCCAACGTCTACCGGGCGGTCGCGAACCACCCGCAGGCGCTGCAGGCACTGGTGCAGTTCGGCACCGTCGTCTACTTCCAGAACTCGATGACCCCAGCTCAGCGTGAGCTGGCGTACCTGACCGCGTCAGTCACAAACGACTGCCACTATTGAATTCCGACGCATGTGCTGCTCGGTCGAGCGGCAGGGCTGACGGAGGACAAGCTGGCGCACCTGGGTGACGACCCGCTTCCGGACGGGGTGTACGCGCCGGACGAGGCGGCGATCGTGCGGTACGCGCAGCGTTCGACGCGCATGGACGCCATCGACGACCGCACGTACGGCGACCTGGCCGACCACTTCACGCAGCCGCAGTTGATCGAGATCTGCTTCACCGTGGGGCTGTCGAACCTCATCAATCGTTTCCACGCCACCTTCCTCACCGAGGTCGACCCGGAAACCCAGGAGGCGCTGGCGCCGAGCTGCCCCCTGTCCTACCCCGAACCGCCTGGCGAGGGCTGACTGAAGGCGTCAGCTCTGGCTCTGGTGCGCTCCGCCCGCGTCGCCGCTGGTCGTGTTCTCGAGGGGCCGCGCGTCGGCCGCCGCAACAGCGCGCGTGCAGCAGAGCCGCCTGCAGCGGCAGATCACTTCGGGCTGGCAACTCGGAGTCGAACAAATTGACACCCTTGTGCAGACAACCGAATGCGCTGACGCAGCATCCGCTTCTAGCCGCAGCGCGCTCACCCTCGCGGCCATGTGTGCCCGCTTACGTACGGAGCGATGCGAAGCAGCCTTGACACAGAGGTATTTACGTCAGGCCCTCTGATCATGACCGTCCTTGACGAGCTCCAGACAATCAGAATCGACATCACGGCCGCGCTCACTCGCATTGATGATCTTCTGGCGTCCATGCGACAGGAGCATCCGGGCGCCAGCAGTCCTAGCGTTGACGTGACCGCGCTGCCGCGCACACGTGCCATCGAATGGGCGCTGGCGCAGCAGGGCGGGCTCCTTAGACCGGTCGAAATTTGGGCAGTGCTCAGGGCGGCCGGCCGCGATGATCCCAAGATGGAGGTCCAGGTCACTACCTACGACCTCTGGCAACGCGGGCGCATCGAGAAGGTGGAGCGGGGCCTCTACCGAGCCCCCTCGCAGGCCTAAAACCGAAGACAGGTGAGAGGACTCGCGGTTCGCCCGCGGGCTGGGCCAGGCACGAGGGACGGCGGGTGGGTTCGGCGGGAGTTCCAAGTAGATCTCTCTGGCGAGGTGGCGCTCGAGGCATCGCATGATCTCCGGCGTGGTCTTGCCCGCTGCGGTGCGCCGGGGCGACGTCGTCGGGCGCGCGCTTGTCGTAGCTCATCCGGACAACGAGGCTGCCGCCGGTCATGTCGTTAGCGGCTGCTTGTGCTGGCGCAGCCAGGGAAGCAGCCCACCGGCTAGCAGGATCGCGACCTGCCGATCGGAGAGTCGGTGTCGGGCGAGGTAGTGCTCGTCGCGGGTGGCGTTGCGTACCGTCATCTCGGTGTCGCTGCCGAGGGTGTCCCGGATGCCTTCGAGCACCAGGACATCGCCCTGTTGGACCCGCTGGTAATCGTCGGGATCGGTGAACTCCAGCGCGAGTACGCCGAAGTTCGTCAGGTTCTGCCAGTGGATGCGCGCGAACGACACGGCAAGAACCGTACGCAGGCCGAGGTAACGCGGTGCGATCGCGGCGTGCTCCCGCGAGGATCCCTGCCCGTAGTTGGCGCCGCCGACCACGATGTGCC
>JAYTOZ010000152.1:0-2468 GCA_043747515.1 Frankiales bacterium
GTCGTTCTGGCACCGTTTCGGTGAACAGACCATCCGTCGGGCCGGCGTCCAGCCGGGAGATCACGTGGTTGATCTGTGCTGCGGTTCGGGGGCGTCGGCGCTAGCGGCCGCGCGGGCGACCGGGCCGCACGGCCGCGTGCTCGGCATCGACGTCGCGGAGGGTTTGCTGGCGCTGGCTCGTGAGAAGGCCGCTCGCGAGGGTCTGGAGAACGTACAGTTCGTCCATCGCGACGCGACCGCGACGGGTCTGGTCTCCGAGGGCGCGAACGTGGTGGTGTGCGTGTTCGGGGTGTTCTTCGCCTCTGACATGGCCGCGTTCGTGGCCGAGATGTGGCGGCTGCTCACCCCTGGCGGTCGTCTGGCTGTAACGACATGGGGCCCGAGCCTGTTCGAGCCCGGCAACAGCATCTTCTGGGACTCGGTGCGCGAGGTCGAACCATCGCTGTACAAGGCGTTCAACCCTTGGGATTCGCTTACGAGCACTCAACCGGTCCTCGACCTGTTCTCGGCGGTGGGTGCGGGTGTGCCCGTCATCGACGCTGTAGCCGGACGCCAACAGCTCGATCGACCGAGCGACTTCTGGCAGGTGGTCATGGGCTCGGGCTACCGCAACACCGTCGATGCGCTACAGCCGGCCAGGCGCTCGTCGCTCCGAGACATCGTCATCCAGAGGCTGGAAGCCGAGGCGGTCCACGACATCACGGTCGACGTTCTCTACGCCGTAAGCCGCAAACCGCTCTCACTGCGCTCGAGGACACCGGCCTGAGCGAACACCCGGAGCAACCCGTCGGACGACGACCGGTACGCCGATGGGAGGACGTCATGAGAGATCGGCTCCCGCTCTGGCAGCGGTGAGTCAGTCAGCATCGCGGCGAAGACACGATTCATGCCGGCGAGATGGGTAACGACGTCACGCACCGCCCAGGCATCGCACGGGGTGGCGGCGGACCACGGGTCCGAGCGGATCTTGTCAATGAGCACGCCGACGCCGCCGAGTGAGCGATCGAGCAGGTCGAGCAGGTCGAGCGGAGTTGCAGTCATGCGGCAAATCAGGGCGGCGCCCCAGAGGGGAGTCAGCCGATGACCCGGAGGCGCGCAACGGTCGCGTTCACAGACATCGCACCTGCGTCCACTCGATCGGACCCGGAGCATCGCACGCCCCGTCACAGTGGCCCACCCCCGCGCAGACTGGGCGTCACCAGGTCGCGTTGCAAGGCCTTGGATGGGCAAATCCCCTCGTCGCAACATTCGGGCATGAGCCCAGCGCCGACAGCAAAGAGCGCCTGCTTGACTCTGTGGCGCCGCCTTGGCCCCGAAAGAAGCGCGTCGCACTTCACGTCACAGCCGCATCAGGGTCGAGCGAGGCCGACGGCCTTGAGCGTCGTGTGCGTCGCGGGTTGACGAACGGTCCTGACTGGCCCGCGAGGTCCTCGCTTCCTCGCCAGCGGTTCATCAGGACCTCGAGCTGCTGCCAGGTCCCCCTGGCCTCGTCCCCTGACAGCGCGACCATGCGCGCGTTGCTGGCCTTGACCGCTTCGATCTCGGCGCGGTGCTGCCGGATCCGGCTGTCCCTGGTGATGATCAGCCACCCGAGATAGGCCACCCGCGGAATCCAGAGGTCGTCCTTGGTGGCCGGGTCAGCGATCGGGCAGGCCGACCGCTCGCGCCTTTTGATGACGACCCCAGGGCCGCCGGGGTACGTCGCGTCGCTGCGCAAGCCAGCGACGACGTGGGCCAAACCGAAAACGTCTGCGTCGAAGGAGAAGCGGACGACCGCCGGCTTGCGCGGCTCACGCGACGTGCTGCCTCGCCTGCGCCCGTCGCGGCTTCGCGTCAGCGAGTGCCCAGGTCACATCACGCGGCGCCAGGTCGTCGACCTCGGCGATCTCGTCGCCGTCCTCGCCGTCCTCGGAGTGCTCCCAGATGACCTCAGTGCTGATGCCGCCGACAGCAGGCCGCCCGAACCGAATCGTGGGATCGATGAGGACAGTCGAGTCCTGGTCTTCATGCGGGCGCCAGCCGGTGGCGATCTCACCTTCCCGGCGGGCCCTGCGCACGAAAGAGTCGGAAGCCGCGGTCAGCAGCAGCTGGCCACCGGTGACTGTCACGAGGCAGAACTCGCCGGGCAGACCGGCTGCGTCCTGCGCCTCGAGTACGAGGGCTTTGCCACTGGCGTACGGGCGCTGGTCGGCCAGCGGGTAGGGGACGTCGAAGCGCTGCCGGAGCAGGTCGATGAAGACCCGCAGCTCGGGCAGGGGGACGTTGGGCTCACGGCGGTACTGACGCGGCAGCCCGGCCTCGACGAACTCCAGCCAGGTGACGGCTGCGCCGGCGCCCTTGGGCTCCTGCCGGATCACAGGCAGGTGGACCTTGCCGGCCCGGCCGGGCTTGCCCTCGAGCCAACAGTGCAGGGTGCTGGGTGCAACGTTCAGCAGCCGGGCCGCTTCGGCCTCGGCGTACATCTCGCG
>JAYTOZ010000153.1:0-3415 GCA_043747515.1 Frankiales bacterium
CATGGCGTCGCGCACGGTGACCAGGTCCTCGATCTCGAGGGCTGACAGGGTCCCGGCAACCTCGTCCAGGCGGAGCTTGTAGCGCTCGAGCGTCGCCAGCGCCTGATTGGCGCGGGACAGGATCGCGGAGATGTCGTCGAGGACGTAGCGCCGGCCGTCGACGTAGAGCGCGATGATGCGCATCGACTGGCTGACGCTGATGACGGGAAAGCCGCTCTGCTTGGCGACCCGCTCGGCAGTGCGGTGCCGGGTGCCGGTCTCCTCGGTGAGGATGTCGGGATCCGGGACGAGCTGGACCCCGGCCCGCACGATCTTCGACAGGTCGCCGGTGAGGACGAGGGCGCCGTCCATCTTGGACAATTCACGCAGCCGCGTCGCCGAGAAGTCCACGTCGAGCTCGAAGCCACCGGTGCAGATCGATTCGACGACCCGGTCGTGGCCCAGCACGATGAGGGCGCCGGTGTTGCCGCGCAAAATGCGTTCGAGGCCGTCCCGTAGCGCCGTACCGGGAGCGACCAGGATCAGCGTCGAGCGGAGCAGGTCGTCCGTCGTCGCCATCCGCGCTCCCGTCTGCGCCCGCCCCGCTCGCAGTCTAGGGACGTTGGGCTCGCCGGCGCATCGTGCGCGTGGACGCTCACCGGGGCGCGCCCGCGATCGTGCGCAGGGCGACCAGCGCCCGGTCGAGATGCTCGAGCTCGACGACCACCAGCCCGGCCGGGATCGACGAGACGTGGCGCCCCGTGCCAGGAGGGACCAACAGCCGCCGGTAGCCGAGCCGGGCGGCCTCGGCGACCCGTTGGCTCAGCATCGGGACAGGGCGGATGTCGCCGGACAGCGCGACCTCGCCGACGACCGCGACGTCCGGCGGCATGGCGGCGTCCCAGGCGGCTGAGGCGAGGGCCAGGCAGACCGCCAGGTCGGTGGACGGGTCGGAGAGCCTGGCGCCGCCGACCGTTGCGACGAAGACGTCCTTGTCACCGAGCCGGAGCTCAGCGGCCCGCTCGGTCACCGCGAGCAGCATCGCCACCCGGGAGCTGTCGAGGCCGTTGACGCCGCGCCGGGGATTGGGGGTCGAGGCGGTCGCGACGAGGGCCTGAATCTCGGCCGGCAAGGCGCGCCGGCCGTCGACGGTGACGGTCACGCAGGTGCCCGGGACCGGTACGTCGCGGTGCCCGCGGAACAGGTCGGCCGGATCGGGGACTTCCCGCAGCCCGTCGTCGCACTGCTCGAAGCAGACCACTTCGTCGGCCGGCCCATAGCGGTTCTTGACCGCCCGCAGCAGCCGCAGGCTGGTGTGCTTGTCCCCCTCGAAGGTCAGCACCGTGTCCACCATGTGCTCCAGGGCACGCGGGCCGGCGACCGCGTTTTCCCGGGTGGACTGGCCGATCAGCAGCAACGGCATCCGGCGGGTCTTGGCGATCCGGGTCAGCACCGCCGTGACCTCCTGGACCTGGGTCATCCCCCCGGCGCGGCCCTCCACCGACGCCGACGCCATCGCCTGGACACTGTCAACGATGAGCAGGATCGGGTCGTGCGCCTCGACATGCCCGAGCAGGCTGGCCAGGTCGGTCTCGTCGGCGAGCAGGATGCCCGGTGCGACCGCGCCGATCCGGCGGGCCCGCACGCTGATCTGCTCGACGCTCTCCTCACCGGAGACGTAGAGCACTGTCGCGGTCTCGTTGCGCGACGCCATGGCGTGGGCGACTGCAGCCAGCAGCGTCGACTTCCCGACGCCGGGCTCGCCGGCGAGGAGCACCACCTGACCGGCGACCAGGCCGCCACCGAGCACCCGGTCGAACTCGCCCATGCCGGTCAGCTCGCGCGGGGTCGCGTCGGCCGCCACCTCGGACAGCGACCTCGCGGCCCGCCCCGGGGTGGTGCCGGTGCCGGCGGTCTTCAGCCCAGGCAAGGCGCGCATCGGCGCCACCTCGACGACCGTGCCGAACTCCTGGCAGCGAGGGCAGCGGCCCACCCATTGCAGCGCCTCGGCCCGGCATGCCGAGCAGGCGTAGCCCGCCGCTCGCCTAGCCACGTGGCGTCGAAGGAATCAGTCGTGGGTGCATGTCCGGGACGCTAGCGGCCGCCAGCGACAGCATGGCTGCTGCGCTAGGGGGTGGCGCTGACCTCGGGCGAGGGATACTCCCGCGGCCGGCTGAAGTCGTTGCGCACCGGCACCGAGACGTCCTTACGGCCGTTCTCGGCGAAGGCGAGGGTCACCGTGACGTAGTCGCCGGGGCGCAGCGTGCGGGTGAGCCCGCGCAGCACGAGCGAGGCCTCGCCGCTGGACAGCCCCAGGGCCGGCACCGGGATGTCGGCGACCACCGCGCCGGCCTGCCGCAACTCAACCGTCGGCGCCACGTCGGTCGTCGCAGACAGCAGCTTGTCGGCCTTGTCGGCCTCGTTGACGAAGCTCCCCGTCAGCACAGCGTCGCCACCGGCCGGCAGCGCGATGCCGGTGCTCGGGGCGGCGATGGCCAGGTTGCGCAGCGCGAGCGAGCCGACCGAGGCGTTGGTCGAGTCGGCCGCGGTCCGCGGTTGATAGGTCTGGGAGCCCTGGCCCGCGCCGCACCCGGTCAGCGCGGCGGCCGTGGCCAACAACGCGACAGCCGTGGCGGGGAGGGTGCGGCGGCTCACTTCGTGCTCCCTGCAGGGTGGGCGAGAATGGGCAGATCGGCGGCAATCTCGCTCGGCGTCACGCCACCCGGGTAGACGACCGGGAGGCGGTTGGCCGCGTCGTACGCGTAGATCAACGCGGAATGCGCGACAGCGTATCCGAGCGCCCCAACGTGCTGATGTGGCGCCGTACCGGCCTCGGTGGCGTGCCGATCCGGGTGCCCGGCGATCGTCGGGATCGGCCCGTCCGGGCGGGCGACCGGGACACCGGAAGCGCGCTCGGCGGCACCGACCTCGGCCGGTGACCCGAGCAGCCCGACGAACGAGGTCGAGAATTGGTCGAGCCAGCGACGCAGCACCGGCGCGGTGTCGCGGGCGGGGTCGGTCGTCACGAAGACGACCCGGGTCCGGGCCCGTAGCGCCGGTGAGACCTTGCGCAGCACCAGTGCGAGGTCAGCCATCGCCGTGGGGCACTCGTCGGGGCAGTGCGTGTAGCCGAAGTAGACGTACGTCGGGTGGCCGCGGGTCCGGGCGCCGAAGTCATAGCGCGCCCCGGTCGTGTCGGTCAGGACGTACGCCGGGCGAGGGGGGACCGGCGACGGTTCGGGCCCGTGCAGGGCCACCGGCGCTGCCGAGGTCACCGATGTCCCGCTGCTGCAGGCCGCCAGCCCGGCCAGCAGGGTGCCGGCCAGCAAGGCGTAGACGGGACGCATGTCGTCATCGTCGTCCATCGCCGAGCCACCGCGCGCCGCGGAGTCGGGGGCTGGGCATGCAGCCGGTGCCCGGTCAGCTGTCTCGGTCA
>JAYTOZ010000154.1:0-4265 GCA_043747515.1 Frankiales bacterium
TGGGTCCCCTCCGCCGGGGCGGGTCCTCGCGTCCAGCGGTTGGATGTCCCGGCGGGTGAACGGCGAGTGCTCACGACCACCCTGCTGCCGACCCGGCGCGGGGACCGGCGACCGGACCGGGTGACGGTGCGGTCCGTCGGCCCGCTCGGCGTCGCCGGCCGCCAGGGCCGCCACGAGGTCCCTTGGCGGGTGCGGGTGCAGCCGCCATTCACCTCGCGCCGGTTCCTGCCCGAGCGGCTGACCAGGCTGCGGCAACTCGAAGGGCTCGTCGCCGCCCGGGTCCGCGGCCAGGGCACCGAGTTCGACTCGCTGCGTGACTATGTCGACGGCGACGACGTCCGCTCGATCGACTGGCGCGCCACGGCGCGACGCTCCGAGGTGGTGGTGCGCACCTGGCGGCCCGAGCGCGACCGGCGCGTCCTGCTGGTCCTCGACACAGGCCGGACATCCGCCGGCCGGGTCGGCGACGTGCCCCGTCTCGACGCTGCCCTCGACGCCGCGCTGCTGCTCACCGCGCTGGCGGCGCGGGCCGGTGACCGGGTCGACCTGCTCGCGCTCGACCGGGACGTGCGGGCGGCTGTCGAAGGGGCGTCGAGGGATGAGTTGCTGCCCCGGATCGTTGACGCGATGGCCGGTCTCGAGCCGGCACTGGTCGAGAGTGACGGGCGTCGTCTGGTCTCCGAGGTGCTCCGACGCAGTCGCCGGCGCTCGCTCGTCGTGCTGTTCACCTCGCTCGACGCGGCCCCGCTCGAGGAAGGCCTGCTGCCTCACCTGGGCTCGCTGACCCGGCGGCACACGGTCGTCCTGGCCTCCGTCGGCGACCCCCGGGTCGAACAGATGGCCGCCGGTGGCGGCGATGTCGGGTCGGTGTACGACGCTGCCGCGGCCGAGCAGGCCAACCGTGAGCGTCGCCGGGTCACCGCGCTGCTGCTGCGGCGCGGCGTCGAGGTCGTCGACGCCCCACCGGACCGGTTCGCCCCAGCCGTGGCAGATGCCTATCTCGAGCTCAAAGCCGCCGGCAGGCTCTAGGTTTCCCGTGTGCTCGCATCCACCGCCGCCCACCTGCTCGCCCGCACCGCCCGAGCCCAACGTGACGGCCGCGCGCCCTCCCTGGTCGCGGGCGTCGTACGCGGCGGGGCGCTGGCCTGGTCGACCGGGCGAGGCGATGTCGCCGAGCCGCACACCGACGTGCAGTACCGGCTGGGTTCGATCACCAAGACCGTCACCGCCGTCACCGTCCTGCGGCTGCGTGACGAGGGCCGGCTCGACCTCGACGACGCACTCGAGCAGCATCTGCCCGGCACGCCGTTCGACCGGCGCACGATCGGGCAGCTGCTCTCGCACATGGCCGGCGTGGGCTCGGAGAGCCCCGGCCAGTGGTGGGAGCGCACCCCCGGCACGACCCTCGACGGCCTGGGGCTGTCGGGCGCCGACCGGCCGCACGCAGCAGGCCGGCGGTTCCACTACTCCAACCTCGGCTTCGGGGTGCTGGGGGAGCTCGTGGCCGTGCTCCGTGGCCGGCCGTGGGCGGAGGTCATCCGGGACGAGGTGCTGCTCCCGCTCGGCATGCAGCGAACCACCCCCCGACCGACACCGCCGGCTGCGCAGGGCTTCGCAGTCCACCCATGGGCCGACCTCCTGCTGGCCGAGCCCGAGCACGACGCCGTCTCGATGGCCGCCGCCGGCCAGCTCTGGTCGACCCTGACCGACCTCGGCCGCTTCGCGGCGTTCCTGCTCGGCGACACCGCGGACGTGCTGGCCGCCGACACGCTGGAGGAGATGTGTCAGCCGTCCGGTGGGGCCGTCGAGGACGCTGCCTGGTCGGCGTACGGGCTGGGGGTCATGCTGGCGCCGGCTGGTGACCGAACCCTGATCGGCCACGGTGGCTCGATGCCGGGTTTTCTCGCCGGCTTCTGGGTCGACCCGCTGGAGCAGACCGGCGGCGTCTCACTGTGCAACACCACCAGCGGCGGCGACCCAGCCCTGCTGTCGGACCTGCTGCTGCTCCTGCGCGAGGCCGAGCCGCGCGTCGTCGACGCCTGGCACCCGGCGACGTCGTACGACGCCCGTGCGCTGGCCCTGGTCGGTCCCTGGTACTGGGGGCCAGCGCCGGTGAGCCTGACGCTGCGCGCCGATGGTCGGCTGCACCTCGACGGGCTGGACCGGCGGACCCGCACCTCACGGTTCGCACCGCGGGGCGACGGAACCTGGACCGGGCTCGACGGTTACTACACCGGTGAGATCCTGCGACCGGCGGCGGACGGTCGATCCTTTGACCTGGCGACGTTCGTCTTCACCCGCGAGCCCTATGCGCCAGCAGACGTCGTGCCCGGCGGGGTCGACGACAGGGGCTGGCGCCCACGTCCGTGAACGACCGCGCTCAGTGAGCTCGCGCGCCTGGCCGCCGGGACAACTGCCGGCGGTGCAGCCAGCCGGCGAGCCGCCAGCCGAGTTCGAGCCCGCCCCCGGCCAGTGCGGCGACCCCGACACCGGCAAGCCAGATCAGCGGCGAAGGCAACTCCAGGGCAAAGAAACGGCGTAGCCCGGGGACGGCAAGGCTCACCAGCAAGCCGGCACCCATCGTGGCGATGAGTCCCTGCCGGGCTGGGTTCGTCGGCCTGGTGAGCAGGTGCAGCACCCACAAGGCAACCGAGCACAGCACCAGCGTCGCGGTCGTTCTGGCCACCGCAAGTGTCGTCCCGCCGCCTGCGCGGACCACGGAGAAGGCGAGGAAGGTGGCCGTCGCCGCGACGACGCCCGCGGGCACAGCAAAGCGCAGGACCCGGCCGACGAAGCCTGCCTCGGCCCTGGGCGCACCCGAGGCCAGCGCGAGAAAGAATCCGGGGATGCCGATGGTGAGGCTGCTGACCAGCGTCAGTTGGCGCGGCAGGAACGGGAACGGCCAACCGGCCACGCCGACGGCCAGGGCCAGCGCGACGGCATACACCGTCTTGGTGAGGAACAGATTGGCCACCCGTTCGATGTTCGCGATGACCCGGCGACCCTCCGACACGATGTACGGGACCGCGCTGAAGGCATCGTCGAGCAGCACCAGCTGGGCCAGTCCGCGGGTGGCTGCCGTCCCAGAACCCATCGCGATCCCGAGGTCGGCCTCTTTGAGGGCGAGCGCGTCGTTGACCCCGTCGCCGGTCATGGCCACCACATGGCCGGCCCGCTGCAGCGACATGACCATCGCCCGCTTCTGCGCCGGCGTCACCCGACCAAAGACCGCGCCGGCCGCGATGGCGTCGTCAAATCCGGCGTCGGCCGGCTCGGGCAGCGACCGCGCGTCGACCGGCGCGTCGGCGCCGCGAACGCCGAGCTGGGCGGCGAGCGTCCCGACGGTCTGTGGATGGTCCCCGGACAACACCTTCACCGTGATGCCCTCGCGGGCAAGATAGGCCAGCGTCTGCGCGGCGTCCGCGCGCAATTGTTCGGCGAACTCCAGCAGGGCAACGGGTTCCACCGTGCCCACGCCGCTCCCGGTCGCCGGGTCGGGCAGCGTCTGGGTGCGGCCCAGCAGCAGCACCCGGCGGCCGGCGTCGGTTGCGGTCCGGAGGGCGTCGGCCCCGGCCCCGCCGCACCACTGGGGGGCAAGGACGTCCGGCGCCCCGAGTAGCCAGACGCCGTTCGGACCGAAGTCGACCGCAGCGAACTTGCGCGTGGACGAGAACGGCACGGCGGCAACCGACTGCCACCCGGATGGTGCACTGGGCCAGGCCGCCTGCAGCGCCCGCATGGTGGCGTTCGGACTGGTGTCCGCCTCTGCCACGGCCGCGATCGCAGCCTCGGCGGGTGCGTCGCAGAGCGGCTGGAACGTCTCGAAGCGCAGCTGTCCGCTCGTCAGCGTGCCGGTCTTGTCGATGCAGAGCGTGTCGACGCGGGCCAGGCCCTCCAGCGCCGGGAGCTCACGGACCAACACCTGCCGCCGGGCCAGGCGGAGCGCACCGACTGCGAAGGCCATGCTCGTGAGCAGGACCAACCCTTCCGGAACCATCGTCACGGTGCCGGCCACCGAACCCCGGATGGCGTCCGTCAGGTTGCCGTTGCGGGTCAGTTGGCTCCACGCGAGCAGCAGCGCAGTCGGTATCAGGATCCAGGTGATCGTCCGAAGCATGCTGTCGATGCCGGAGCGGAGCTCCGAGCGGGCCAGGGTGAACCGTCGCGCCTCGACGACAAGCTGCGCGCCGTAGGCTTTTTCGCCAACTCTTGTCGCCGTCACCAGACCACTGCCCGCGACCACGAGGCTGCCAGACAGGACCTCG
>JAYTOZ010000155.1:0-7846 GCA_043747515.1 Frankiales bacterium
GTCGCCGGCGTAGCCCGAGTCCCGGTAGGTGTAGCGCCGCCCCGGCCCGATCACGAACGGCGGGTTGCTCACCACCAGGTCGAACTGCTCGCCCGCCACCGGCTCCAAAAGGTCGCCGACCCGGACGTCGTACGCCGAGCCGGCGAGCGCCGCTGCCAGCCGGGTGAACGCGGCGGCCCGCGGGTTGCTGTCGGTCGCGACGACCGTGCGGGCGTGGTCCTCGGCGAGCAGCGCCTGGATACCGCACCCGGCGCCGAGGTCGAGCACCCGGTTGACCAGCGCGCGAGGCGTCGCGGCGGCGAGGGTCAGGGACGCCGCGCCGACCCCGAGCACCTGGTCGGCGTGCATGCCGGTCGCCGCCCGGCCGGGATCGTGTGGCGCGGTGACGTCGACACCACCGTGCAGGACCGGTTGCAGCCGTACCGCGGCGGTGCCGTCGGGGCGCAGCCAGCTTTCCGGGACCCCGGCCGCGGCGGCCTGCTGCGCCGGCAGAGGCGCGCCGAGGACGAACAGCCGGGCCAGCGCCTCGAGCGGCGAGCCCCCCGCCGTACGCCGGAGCAGCGGGGCCAGCTCGTCCCGGTCCAGATGCGTGCGCGCGGTCGCCCCGAGCAGGTCGTCCAGCGCCGCCGAGGACCAGCCGGCGCGCTGGAGGGCGTCCCGGACCCGCGGCGCCTCGGCCAGCAGCGAGCCCGGGTCGACGAGGGGGCCGCCGACGCTACCCACCACCGCACGCCTCTCGGCGGCTCAGACGGCGACCTGGTCCTTGGGGGTCACCTCGGCGGTCTCGACCGCTCCGGCGACGCCGCGCTTGTTGCTGATCGTCACCGCGATGACGATGCCGGCGATGCTGATGGCCGCGACGAGCGCGCGGATACCTTTGTTCGCATCGACGCCGATGCCGTACTTCACGACGGTCGGGGCGATCAGCAGCGCAACGAGGTTCATCACCTTCAACAGCGGGTTCAGGGCCGGGCCGGCGGTGTCCTTGAACGGGTCGCCGACCGTGTCACCGATGATCGTCGCCTCGTGCGCAGCCGAGCCCTTGCCGCCGTGGGTGCCGTCCTCAACGAGCTTCTTGGCGTTGTCCCAGGCGCCCCCGGAGTTGGACAGGAACACCGCCATCAGCACGCCGGCTGCGATGGCGCCGGCCAGGAACGCGCCCAGCGGGGCGTAGCCGAGCGCGAAGCCGACGGAGATCGGCGCGAGGACCGCGAGCAGGCCGGGGGTGGCCAGCTCGCGCAGGGAGTCCTTCGTGCAGATGTCGACGACCCGCGCGTAGTCGGGCTTTTCGGTGTAGTCCATGATCCCGGGCTTGGTGCGGAACTGCTCGCGGACCTCGAACACGACCCGGCCGGCGGCGCGGGACACCGCGCTGATGGCGAGACCGGAGAACAGGAACACAACTGACGCCCCGATGATCAGCCCGAACAGCAGGTTGGGCTTCTCGATCGACAGCGAGAACGACCCTGCCCCGCGACCGGCCGCGATCAGCGCTCGCTCGACGGCTGTGCGGAACGACCCGAACAGCGCGGTGGCCGCCAGCACCGCGGTGGCGATGGCGATGCCCTTGGTGATCGCCTTGGTGGTGTTACCGACCGCGTCGAGACTGGTGAGCACGATCGCGCCGGCCTCGCCGACCTCGCCTGACATCTCGGCCACACCCTGCGCGTTGTCCGAGATCGGACCGAAGGTGTCCATCGCGACGATGACGCCGACTGTCGTGAGCAGCCCGGTACCGGCGAGCGCGACGGCGAACAGCGCAACGACGGTGGACCCGCCGCCGAGCAGGAACGCGGCGTAGACGGCGCCGCCGATCAGGATCGCGGAGTAGACCGCCGACTCGAGCCCGACCGAGATGCCGGCCAGGATGACCGTCGCCGGACCGGTCAGCGAACTGGTGACGATGTTGCGGACGGGCTTGCGGGCCGTCTCGGTGAAGTAGCCGGTGAGGACCTGGATCAGGCTGGCCAGCACGATGCCGATCACGACCGCGAGCAAGGCGATCAACCGGGGGTCACGGCTGGACGTCGTACCGCCGTGCAGGCCGGCGAAGCTGCTCGGCAGGTAGCTGTAGGCCGCGAACCCGACGAGCACCGCCGACACCAGGGCGGACAGGAAAAAGCCGCGGTTGATGGCACTCATGCCGGAGCGGTCGCCGTCGCGCGGGCTCGTTGCGAAGATGCCGACGAGCGCGGTCAGCACGCCGATGGCCGGCACGATCAGCGGGAAGACCAGGCCCTCGGAGCCGAACGCGGCCTGGCCGAGGATGAGCGCGGCAACCAGCGTCACGGCGTAGGACTCGAACAGGTCGGCGGCCATCCCGGCGCAGTCGCCGACGTTGTCGCCGACGTTGTCGGCGATCGTCGCAGCGTTGCGGATGTCGTCCTCGGGGATGCCCTGCTCGACCTTGCCGACGAGGTCCGCGCCGACGTCCGCGGCCTTGGTGAAGATGCCGCCGCCGACCCTCATGAACATCGCGAGCAGCGCGCCACCGAAGCCGAAGCCTTCCAGCACCTCGGGCGCGTGGTCGTTGTAGGCGAGCAGCACGATCGACGCGCCCAGCAGGCCCAGGCCGACGGTGAACATGCCGACGACGCCGCCGGACCGGAAGGCGATCCGCAGTGCACGCTTGCTGCCTGTCGTGTTGGCGGCGTGCGCCACCCGGACGTTGGCCCGGGTGGCGAGGGTCATGCCGATGAAGCCGACCAGACCGGAGAAGAACGCCCCGATCAGGAAGAACAGCGACCGGCCGATCCGCACGTTGGCGTCACCGGGCAGCAGGAACAACAGCAGGAACACGAGCACTGCGAAGGCGGCGAGAGTGCGGAACTGCCGGGACAGGTAGGCCGCGGCCCCGTCCTGGACCGCCTTGCTGATGTCGCGCATCGACTGCGGCCCCTGCTCGGCGGCGAGCACTTCGCGGGCGAAGATGCCTGCGAAGACCAGAGCAACGAGTGACACCAGCACGATGACGTACAAAATCTTCTTGTCGCTCGAAAGGTACGGCGCAAGCCGGGTGCTCTCGGCAGCGGCGAGGTGTAGCGCGGGCATGCGTCCTCCTGGTCGGGGTGCGGGCCCAGGCCCGCGCTTCGCACGGCGGGCCAGACCCTGATGGAACCCGGGATCGAGCGGTGCCACCCGGCGAGGACGCCGGTGGCGAGCGCGCGGAGCATACGTCGCCGGCCGCCGCACACCGGCGGGGCGCACCTGAAACGGGGGTCAGCCGGGGAATCGGACCGGCAGCGGCCAGCGCATCACGACGCTCGTACCGGCCGCCGACGGCGTCACCTTCAGGTTGTCGACGAGGCCGGCGACAACCGCCAGCGCAACGTCCGGGCTGCCGACCGAGTCGTCCCCGTCGTCCTCGAACAGCCCCGCCGCGTCGCCCTGGAGCGATGACGGCGCCGGACCGACGTCACGCACCGTGACGGTCAGTCCGGTGGCGTCGTCCTGGACCACGACGACAACCTGCCGGAGCGGTGCGTGCAGCAGATGCAGCCCGACGGCCCGCGAGCAGGCTTCGCCGAGCGCGAGTCGCAAGTCCGCGACGAAGTCGTCATCCAGCCCGGCGCGACGGGCTGCCGCAACCACGACGAGCCGGGCGGTCCGGACGTGCGCGGGGACTGCTGGCAGCAGTAACTCGACCAGGGCCATCAGGTTAGTCTGTCGCCGCGACGGCTTCTTCCACCGAGGCGTGGATCGGGAACACCTTGGTGAGCCCGGTGATCCGGAAGATCTTCAGGATGCGCTCCTGCGTACAGACCAGGCGCAATGAGCCCTCGTGGGCGCGGACCCGCTTCAGCCCCCCGACCAGGACCCCGAGGCCGGTCGAGTCGAGGAACTCCACCCCCTCCATGTCAACGACCAGGTGGTACTGCCCGGCCGAGACGAGGTCGATGAGTTGCTCGCGGAGCTTAGGCGCCGTATAGACGTCGATCTCGCCGCCCACCACGACCACGGTCCGGTCACCTTCGGTGCGGGTTGACAGGGACAGGTCCACGGATCTCCTCCACGTGCGCAGTTGGCTGCCGGGCATGCAGCGTCAAGCCCGCTCTGGGAGTTAGACGACTACCCGATCTGCGCACATCTAAGCGCAGCGGCGGCCAGCTGGTCCGTGCGGGAGGATGGAACCGATATGACGGCCCGGACGCTGCTTGAGCGACTGCTCCTGGATCCGGCCAAGGCCGACCGGGTCACCCACGTGCAGCACGTGCCCGCCAGGACCGGCCGACGGGGCGTGTGGCCACCGTGGGTACCACCGCTGCTCGTCGACCGGCTGGCCCTGGCCGGCGTAGCCGCCCCGTGGGAGCACCAGGTGGCCGCCGCCGAACTCGCCTGGGGGGGCCGATCGGTCATCGTGGCGACCGGCACCGCCAGCGGCAAATCGCTGGCCTACCTGCTGCCGGTGCTGTCCACCCTGCTCGCCGACGAGCGCGCGACCGCGCTCTATCTCGCACCGACGAAGGCCCTCGCGACCGACCAGCTGCGGGCCGTGCGGGCGCTCAACCTGATGGCCGTGCGCGCGGCCACCTATGACGGCGACACCCCGCGCGAGGAGCGCGGCTGGGTCCGCCGCCACGGCCAGCTGGTGCTGACCAATCCCGACATGCTGCACCGCGGGGTGCTCCCCAGACACAGCGACTTCAGCCGTTTCCTCAAGGGGCTGCGCTACATCGTGATCGACGAGTGCCACAGCTACCGCGGCGTGTTCGGTTCGCACGTCGCACAGGTGCTTCGTCGACTGCGCCGGGTCTGCGCGCGGTACGGCGCCGACCCGGTCTTCGTGCTTGCCTCTGCGACGGCCGCCGACCCGCAGGTCTCTGCGTCCAGCCTCACCGGCGTGTCCGTGATCGCCGTGACCGACGACGCCTCGCCCCGGGGCAGCACCGAATTCGCCCTGTGGGAACCACCCCTGCAACCGGGGCGCGGAGGTGAGCACGGCGCCCCCGTACGGCGGTCCGCGACAGCCGAGACCGGCGAGTTGCTGGCCGATCTCGTGGTCGAGGGCGCACGCACCTTGGCCTTCGTGCGGTCCCGACGGGGCGCCGAGGCCGTTGCCCTGAACGCCAAGCGGACCCTTGCCGAGGTCTCGCCGGAGCTGCCCGGCCGCGTCGCGGCGTACCGCGCGGGGTATCTGCCCGAGGAGCGACGCGAGCTCGAACGGCGGCTGCAGAGCGGTGCGCTGCTCGGTGTCGCAGCCACCAACGCGCTCGAACTGGGCCTCGACATCACCGGCCTCGACGCAGTCGTGCTCACCGGCTGGCCCGGCACGGTGGCATCGGTCTGGCAGCAGGCCGGGCGCGCCGGGCGGGCCGGGCAGGGGGCCCTCGCGGTGTTCGTCGCCCGGGACGATCCGCTCGACACCTATCTCGTGCACCACCCCGAAGCGCTGTTCGGTCGGCCCGTCGAGGCGACGGTCCTTGATCCGTCGAACCCCTATGTCCTCGGGCCGCACCTGTGCTGTGCGGCGGCCGAACTGCCACTGACCGCCGACGACCTGCCGCTGTTCGGCCCGGTCGAGCAGGTCGAGTCGCTGCTGGCCGACCTGGTTCGACGTGGGCTGCTGCGGCACCGCCCGCGCGGCTGGTTCTGGACCTCCCGCGACCGGCCCGACGTCGACGTCCGCGGCAGCGGCGGCCGACCGGTTCGGCTCGTCGAGGGCGCGACCGGGCGGCTGCTCGGCACGGTCGACGGCGCCTCCTCGCACAGCCAGGCGCACACCGGCGCGGTCTATCTCCACCAGGGCGAGACCTATCTCGTCGACCGTCTCGACCTCGACGAGGCGGTAGCGCTCGTTCACGCCGCCGACCCCGACTTCTCGACCTCGGCCCGCGAGGTCACCGACCTGCAGGTCGTCGAGGTGCTGCGCAGCGCGTCGTACGACGGCGTTGGGTTGCACCTGGGCACCGTCGACGTGACCCACCAGGTCGTGGGCTTCCTGCGCAAGCGGATCGGCTCGGGCGAGGTGCTCGGTGAGGAGCCGCTCGACCTGCCGCCGCGCGAGCTCCGGACCCGCGCGGTCTGGTACACCGTCGAGACTGCGCTGCTCGACGCGGCCGGCATCGGTTGGGGCGACGTGCCGGGCGCGGCGCACGCCGCCGAGCACGCGGCCATCGGGCTGCTGCCGCTGTTCGCGACCTGCGACCGCTGGGACATCGGCGGCGTCTCGACCGCCCGGCACGCCGATACCGGGCTCGCCACCGTGTTCGTGTACGACGGGCATCCAGGCGGGGCCGGTTTTGCCGAGCGGGGCTTCGTCCGGGGCGCGGCCTGGCTGCGGGCCACCCGGGAGGCGATCGTGTCCTGCGAGTGCACGTCGGGCTGCCCGTCGTGCGTGCAGTCGCCCAAGTGCGGCAACGGCAACGAACCGCTGGACAAGGCCCTTGCGGTCCGGCTGCTCGACATCGTGCTCGCAAGCGGACTGGGAAGCGCAGCAACTGGGTAGACCAGCCTCGTCCTGCCCCTGCTGCCCTTGGAGCTCGTTGTGTTCGCCCTCGGCCTTGTTCTGCTCGTCCTGTCCGGGGTGTTCACCCTGGGCGTGGTCCTGTCCAACACCGACCCGGTGTCCGCTGCCGCCTTCGGGGTGAGCCTTGACAATGTCTCCCTCGGCGGCTTCTTCCTGGCCGGGGCCATCGCCGGTCTGGTCTTCGGACTCGCGCTTGCACTGATGCTCGCCGGGGCAGCCCGCAAGCGGTCGCGGCGGGCCCAGACCAAGCGGACCGTCAAGGGCGTCCGGTCGGAGAAAGAGGATCTTGCGGCCGAGAACGACCGGCTGCGCTCGGAGCTGTCGAGCCGCCGGGACGTGGCCCCCACGACAGAGGCCTACCCCGCCGGGACGGGTGGCACCGAACCCGTCGTTGCCGACAAGCGCGGGCTGTTCCGCCACTGACCAGGACGTGACGGCGCCCGGCTGCTCGATGGCCGGGCCTTTCACGAGGCGGTGCCCCGCACTGCTCACCGCAGGATCCGGCGCGGGCTCGCCGGTCCCGCCCGAGCAGTCGACCGGGCCACACCCAGCCGGCCGAGGGGCCCGGACGGTCGGACCTCGGCGACGACCGTGACCGTCCTACCGTCCGAGGCGCAGGACAGCAGCGACGCGCCCTGGCCGCGGGCGACCGTCGACGCAGCGACACAGGCCCGCCCGATGCCCTCGAGCAAGTCCCCGGCCGCGGCCAGGGCGGCGAGGTCGGCCGCGGCTGCGGCCCGATGCCGCGCCACGGCGACCGCGCCCAGGCTGGCCAACAGCGCGCCGAAGGCGAGCAGGGCCCCGGCGAGGCCAAGGACCACGATCGTGGCAAAGCCGGCCTCACCCGGCGCAGTGCTGCGTGCCGACGGACGAGCGCTCATGGCGCGAGTCCCCGTGCGTCCTCACGCTCAGCAACCGCCCGGGCGTCGACCCGCATCGCCGGGAGTAGCCGAAGGACCGCGCCGAAGGGCCGCACCCGCGCCGTGACCTCGACCTTCACCTGACTGCCGTCGACGATGATCTGCACCGTGGCACCGGGTGGCGCGAGGGTCCGGCCGGCCTGGGCTGAGGCGCTCGTGCTCTCGCCGCGGGCTGCGACCCGAGCGGCCGCCCGGGCGGCGTCGACGCACCGCAGTTGAGCGTTGACGCAGACCAGCACCCAGACGGCGAGCGCAAGGACGGTGAGCAGGACCGGCAGCACGGCCGCCGCCTCCGCGGTCGCGTAGCCGGCGTCGTCGCCTCGGGACCGGGGACAGCCCGCTGGATGCTTGCGGCATCGACGTCGAAACGAAAGTAGGTGCACCAGGAACTCCCTTGTCGGGCCCCGGGCAGGCGCGGGCCTACCCGGGGCGGAAACGCTCAGAACGACAGGTGGAAAGC
>JAYTOZ010000156.1:0-11035 GCA_043747515.1 Frankiales bacterium
AAGAACGCCTGGACCCCCCAGAAATGGACGCTGTTCACCGAGGCGCCGAGAGTGCTGGTGTGCCACCACTGCACACCCCCGACCGCCAGGACCACACCACTCACGACGACGACCAGCAGCGAGGCCAAGGTCAAGACACCCATGGTGTACAGCAAGGAGGAGACGTAAGACGGCTCGGTGTCCGGGAGCAGCCGGCGCAGCGGCAGGTTCCGAACCAGCAGGCTGCGGACCCACGGTGACGGGGTGGTCCAGGAGAACGGCTCATCGCCATCGGTGTTGGTGACCGGGTCCCGCACGATTGCGTCGCTTGTCATGTGTCCTCGCCCCCGTGCTCGGGCAGGTGCAGCAACATTGAAGCCGTGAATAGCGCCGCAACAATCACATACATGAGCACGTTGGCGTACTTCATGACAAACCAACTACCCAACGTCAACGCCTGATAACCACCGTCACCAACCAAGTTGACTAGCGGTCCCCACAACTGATGGATCACGGCTCTCCTACTGAGTCATCACAAGATCGGAGCCAGGTCGGTCCCAACCAGTAGCTCCGGTCAGCGCCAGAGCTTCGCAAGCCACGACGTTCTTCAATCCCGACAGTACACACCCGACGGCGCACGAATCCACCAGGTACAAAGTCCCGACTTTGCCGTGCCGGAGGGCATCAGGACCACCCCGCGCTGTTCCAGATCGGCCTCGCGCAGGCGAACGCCACCGACGAGCAGCTGGCCCGCATCCAGCCGGCGAGCGAACGCGCGTGGCTCGTTCTGCAGGCACGGGTGACCCAGCTCCAGGACCGCGGAGGCCTCGGAACATTGGAGGTGGATGAGGCCGCAACCGCGTTTCACGCGCTGTGTGAGGGCCCGACGGCGCTCGAGATCCGCTGCGCGTTCCCAGCACGCGCAGCCGAACATCTCTGGCGCACGGCACGTACCGCGCTCGTGCACGGGTTCAGCACTCCAGACGCCGTCGGACCCCACACCGACAGTGACCTCAATGTGGTGACAGCAATACGGATCTCATGAATCATCCGTGGTTGGTTCTTCCTGACAGTGAGGGTCGGTAGCCGCCGAGGGAGCATTACGAAACCGATCAGGGCTTCGGGTGATTTGCAGCTGGATTCGATCCTGGTGAGGAGCCGGATCTTGGTGTTGGACGACTCGACGAGGGCGTTCGACAGGTCGTAGTGCGCCTTCGATCGCGCCGCGTGCTTGCTGATCTTTCGGGCGAGGTCGGTGAACGTTGGGATCTGGCAGCGACAGGACCAGATCAGCCACTGGTCGGGGGCTGGGACTCCGCTACGCGCTCGGGGACCGCGACGGCCTGCGCGGCGCGACGCACCGACAACTCCGCCCATGTCCCCGGCTCGGACGCGAAAGAAGCCGTCGTGACAGGCGCTGTCTGCTCGCCATACGTTGACCTATCGCGCATCCCTGTCGTTCTTCACCTCATTGGGAGCCCATGGGCCTGGCGAAACAGCGTCCTCGTCATGGCCCGCCCGGGGTCAGGCATCCCAGGGGCCTCAAAGGCCGAGTGCTGGTCGTTAGGACGGGCTCGCCGTGTGTCCGGCAGTTCCCGGTCCGCCTTTTGCGTTGGCCGCCGACAACCTGGCGGTGTCCTGCCCGCGGGACCGGTGAGGAGCCCCGACCGGCATCGTCGCTGCGGCGGGCCTGGACCCTCGCCGACCCGAACGCCGCTGGCCGACTGGTCGGATCGGCTGAGGTCCTGGACCGGGCGGTCCTCACGGAGCTGTTGGCCATCCGGACGGCGCGGCGTCGGTACGACGAGAACGTCAACCAAAAGATCGCCGCACTGCACAGCGGTGCCGGCGCGCCGGTGTGGCTGCGACAGGCCGTCGCCGTCTGCGACCGGGCGGTCGGTCGGGTCGACGACAACTGCCACCGCAACTGCACCATCGCCCGGAAAGCAGAAACCCCTCGACCTGCATCAGCGCAGGTCAGAGGGGGTACGGACGAGCTCCCGCGCCTGGACTTGAACCAGGAACCCTGCGATTAACAGTCGCATGCTCTGCCAATTGAGCTACGCGGGATGGTGCCGGTCGCCCAGCGGGAGCAGACGATAGCGCACCAGTAGGACGCCGATCCGGCTCGCGATCACCATCGGCGACGGGTCGTCGCCGGGCCCCGCTCGACCGCTCGGGGTCACGCGAACAGCTCGGCGATGAGCGCCGCAGCCCGCCGGGCGCCGTCGGTCTCCACCGGCAGCGACTGCACCGGTCTGTCGAGCGCCTCGACCAGTGCAAGGCCGATCGACTCCGGGCTCGACGTCAGGTAATCCAGCCGGGTCCCGGCCCGGTACTGCGCGAGCCGATGAGGGACGTGCACCTGCTGCTCAAAATGGTGCCCGAGCGGGAAGTACAGGAACGGCCGCTGGTAGGCGACCAGTTCCATCGTGGTGGTCAACCCGCCCTGCACGACCGCCACGTCGCACGCCGCGAGCAACCGGCTGAGGTCCCGTACGTATCCCCTGACCTCGACACCCGTCGGCACAGACACCGACGCCGGGTCGATCCGTGGGCCGGTCACCACGATCATCCGGAGCCCTGGCCGCAGCTGGACCGCGTGGGGAAAGGCCTGCGCCACCCGGCGGAGCAGATGCATCCCCACGCCGGAACCACCTGCCGAGACAACACAGACCTGCTCGTCCGGCCGCCAGCCCAACTCGGCCCGGACGGCGTCACGATCCACCGGCGGTCCGCTCCCGACGTACCCGGCGAAGTCGTAGTGCGCCCGGGTCCAGTCCCGCACACTGGGCAGGCCCGGGCCCAGCGGGTCGGTCACCAGGTCGGCTGGATTGCCGACGAACACCGAGCGGTCCCGCAGCCGGGGGTAGCGCGCGATGTGCTCGACCATCTCGGCGTTGTAGTCCGCGGTCAGTGCCGCTTCGCCGGCCCCACCGTCGGGCATCGGTAGCCACCCCACGAAATCGGTCAGCCAGACGTAGGGACTTCGTTTCAGCTCGGGATTCTCATGCAGGAAGTAGTCGACATCCCACCCTTCGTCGGCCACGACGACGTCGTAATGCTCGGTCTCGACCAGGTCCTGCATCACGTGGAAGTTCGCGACGAGGATCTCGTCCATCCGGCGGATCGCCTGGAACGCGTGCAGGTTGTGCTCCCCGGCCTCGGACTCGATGTGCTCGCTCTCGCTCGCCAGCCAGCGGCTCGCCGGGTGAACCTTCTCGTTCCGCTCAGCGAGCACCTCGGTGACCGGATGCTGGGCCAGCCAGTCGATCTCCAGGTCCGGCTGCAGTGCCCGGAGCTCGGTGGCGATGTCGACGTCCCGCCGCGCATGGCCCAGGCCGATCGCCGAGGAGATGAACAGTGCACGTCGCCGCCGGCCACGGCCGGGCACCCACTCCGAGCGCACCGTCCGGGGCGGGATCAGTGACGCAGCGAAGTCCCTGAGCAGCAGGTTGGTCCGCACCGGTTCACGCACCGGCGGCGCGTGACCGCCTCCGGGAATTGTCACCAGCGAACCGCCGGTCCAGTCGGCCAGCGCCACGCCCGTTTTGTAGGGCACGACATGGTCCCGGTCGCCGTGGACCACCAGCACCGGGCACCTGACCGCGCGGCAGACCTGCTCGGCGGCTTCTGCGTCCGGTGCCATCAGCCCCGGGACCGTATGGAGCAGGGTCTCGGCGTCGGTTTCGAGGCCCCAACCGACGAGGTCTTCGTACTGCTTGCTGGAGTGCGGCTCGGTGACCACCTGGGACATGAAGAACTCGACCCACCCGCGATAGTCGGTGCGCCAGTATCGCCGGTTGGACTTCTCCCATCCGGTGTGTGCCTCACGCACGTCCTCGAAGCCGGGGGGCAGTGGCCAGGGCAGGGCCGCCCCGATCGCCACCACCCCGGCCACCCGCTCCGGATGCCACGCTGCGAGCTGCAACGCGTGGCGGCCGCCCAGCGACAGCCCGATCGCGACAGCCCGGGCGGTGCCGGTTGCGTCCAGCACGGCGACGGCGTCCTCGACGTACTCGCGGTCGTCGTACGCCGAGTCGCGGGCTGGGCGGTCCGCATCGCCGTTGCCGCGCCCCTCGGTCGTGATCACCCGGAAATGCCGGGCGAGGTAGGGCACCTGGGCCTTCCACTGCCGCGCGTGCACGATGGCCCACGAGGTGAGCAGCAGCAGCGTCGGTTCGCCACTGCCGAAGACCTCATAGCCGACCCGCACCCCGTCCCGCTCGACGGCGCCGGTCTCGTCTGGCTCCCGTGCTCGCATACTTCACCCACCCCCGGGGGACGAGCCTACGGCCGCACTTCGTACACGATGTTGAACGGCGTCTCGGCCGCCCGGCGGAACCTGGTGAAGCCCGCGTCGGTCATCACCTGACTCATCGCCTTCTCCCCGGCCTGTGCTCCGAGGCTGTAACCGCCGGATTGGGACCGTCCACTCGGCACGCACAGGAAGTTGGAGAACCCGTAATAGATCCGTCCCACCGGGTTGAGGTTGGCAGCAATCGAGTCCCCTGCAAAGGGTTCGACGACCAGCCAGGTCCCGTCCGGGGCCAGCGACTCCCGAACGTGACGGGCAGCACCCACCGGATCGCCCATGTCGTGCAGACAGTCAAAGGTCGCCACGAGGTCGTAGCCGGTCCCGGAGAAGTCCTTCGCCGCCGCCACTTCGAACGACACCTGGTTGGCGACGCCGGCATCGGCCGCGCGCTTGTGGGCCAGGTCGATCGAGCCCTGGTGGTAGTCCGAGCCGTGGACCGTCGAGTCCGGGTAGGCCAGTGCGAGCAGCACCGACGAGGCGCCCAGTCCGCAGCCCACGTCGGCGACGCGTGCGCCGGCCCGAAGCTTGGCGTCGACCCCGTCCAGGGAGGGGATCCAGCTGTCCACCAGGTTGGCGATGTAGCCCGGCCGGAAGAAATCCTCGCAACCGACGAAGACGTCATTGTCGTGCTCATGCCATCCCATCCCCGCCCCGGTACGGAAGGCCTCGGTGATTCGTGGCTCGGCCTTCAGGGCGCCAAGTGCGAGCACGAAGGCCCCCGGCATGTACAGCGGCCCGTCCGGATTGGCGAGAGCGAAAACCTGCTCCTCGGACATCGCGAAGGCTCCGGTGGAGGCGTCGTAGTCGACGTATCCCCCGGCGGCCTGACCACTGAGCCACTCGGCGATGTAGCGCGTCTCGGTGCCAGAACGCTCAGCCAACTCCTCCGGTGTCGCCGGGCCCTGCGCCAGGCTCTTGTACAACCCGAGTCGGTGCCCGATGACGACGGCGCCGGCGGCCATCGTTGCTCCCAGGTCCCCGACGAATTGCCCGATCAAAGCTCCCAGCTTGTCCTGATCCACTGCCATGACAACCTCCTGATGTCGAATGGGTGTGCATGGGCAGCCTGTTGCGGCGCGTTGCGGCACGATTGCGCCGCAGCTGGTTGCGGCCGACACCAGGTCGTCCGCAACCTCCTCACGGGGTTGCGGGCCGACCGCCGACCTGTCCGAGGGCAAGCAGGGCCGTCCGCGCGTCCTGCTCCACCCGGACCATCGCGTGGTGGGTTGCCAGGTCCAGCGCCCGCGCGTAGGCGTCTTGTGCGCCGGCCCGGTCGCCGAGGGCTGCCGCGGCTTCGCCCTCGACGAGCGCCGTGCTGGCCAGAGTCGGCAGCCACCGCTGTCGACCGGCCGCGCGGATCAGCGGTGCGATGACCGCGCGGGCCCGGTCCGGCCGGCCGTGGTGGAGCCAGGCCCGAGCGACCGACAGGTAGGCATCGGTGCCCAGCAACCAGGCTGAGCACGGTGGCGCCACGACGCCCGACAACAGCTCGTCCGCCTCGTCGAGCACTGCCCGGGAGTTCGTCGCCTGGGCCAGTGCGGCGAGGCACCGCAGCCGGTGGGCCTCATTGCCATCCGGCCCGAGATGGGCCACGGCATCGTTGAGCAGGGCGACGGCCTCGGCTGTCTCACCCGACTCGATCAGGGTGGTTGCGAGCAGCGCGTGGGCGGTCGGCTGCCACCACCGGTGCGCCGTGCGCCCACTCAGAGCAACCGCCCGCCGGCCGAGCGCCGCCGACTCGTCGTACCGGCCCTGCAGTCGTGCGACCCACCCGAGATGGGCCACCAGCCAGGGCTCGTGGCCGACGTAGCCGCTCTGGACGCTCATCTCGATCGCCTCTTCGATCCCGGCCCGGGCGCGCTCCCAGTCCGCGGACGCGATCGCCGGGAAGGTGCCTTCGAAAACAGCCCAGTGGAGCCGGAACAGGTCGCCCTGCCGGCGCGCCAAGGGCTCCAACTCGGCGACGACCTCGGTCAGCTCGGCGAGCTCACCGAGATAGGCGAGGGCGGTCTTCGCGCCATCGAGCCCAAGCAGCAGGGCCCGCTCGTCACCGGCGGCGCGCCCGGCGGTTGCCGCCCGGCGGCCGCAGTCGAGCGCCTCGGTGAAGCAAAGCCGGTGGCTCGCGACCACTGCCAGCCGGGCCAGCAGGTCCGCCTCCGCCGCCCGGTCGCCGAGCGACTCGGCGATCCGCAGCCCCGCGCGCAGGCTCCCGACGCAGTCCTCGATCGACACACCGAACGCCAACGGCACATCGCCGCCCAGTTCACGCAGGGCAACCATCTCGAGCCTGCGGTCACCGGCCTGCCTGGCGGCCGACACCGCCACCTGGAGATCGACCAAGGCCGCCTGGTAGCGCTCCAACGCTTCCCGCGCCCGGGCCCGCGCCACCAGGACCCGGCCGACCAGGGCCAGTTCACCGGTGCGCTCCGCCGCGCCGAGGGCGTGGCTCAACAACACCTCTGCATCACCGACCGCACCGCGTCGTGCCGCCTGCTCCCCCGCCAACAGAGCGGCGCGGGCCGCTCTCGGCCAGTCCTCGATGGCGGCCGCGTGCCGCGCGACGACTTCCGGCGTGTTCGAGGGCAGATCGGCCGCCCGCCGGTGGTAGAGCTGCCGACTCGGCATCGGCGTGGTCGCGTAGAGCACCTCCTGGACGAGGTCGTTCGCGAACTCATAGGCCCGGCCGACAGCAACCAGGAGCCGGCTGGCCGCGGCCCGTTCGCAGCGCCGGGCAGCCTCGATCTGGGTCAGTTCGAGCAGGCCGGCGACGGCGGTGGGATCCAGCGTCGCCCCGAGCACCGAGCCGGCCCGGAGCAGCTCCTCGATGTCATCGCCGGCCCGTCCCAGTCTGGCCAGCACCGCCGCCCGCAACGACTCGGGGATGCCGGGCTCGCCCGACGCCAAGCCGCGCAGGGTCTCGACGACGAACAGCGGGTGGCCACGGGTTCGCGCCATGATCGCCTCGGCGACGCCGCCCTGCCCCGCCTGAACCGCAAGCCGCGCCACGGCGACAGCGTCCAGGGGACCGACCTCGATGCGCTCGGTCACCGGCGCGAGCAGGGCCGCGGCCTCGGCGCCTTCCTCGGTGCGCAGGGTGGCCAGGATCAACAGCCTGGCGGTGCCTGCGTGCCTGGCGAGGTAGTGCAGGAGCCCGACGGTGGCCGTCCCGGCGTTGTGCAGGTCGTCGACGACGACGAGCACCGGCCGGGTAGTCGCCAGCCCCCGGAGCACCAACGTGATCGCTTCGTACGCCTGCCGAAGCTCGGCGTCGGGCCTGCGCCGGTCGGTGGCCGAGACACCGCCGAGGGTTTCTGCGACTGCCGGGATCAGCCCGGCCAAGGTGGCCCGGCACGCACCTGCCAAGCTCCGCAGCCGGTCGGGCGGCAGGCTTGCCAAGGGCCCGGCCAGCGCGTCGACGAAGGGCTGCAGAAACAGCGAGCGCTCTGCGGCGTAGCACCGGGCGGACAGGACCACGCCGCCGGTCGACTCGGCGGTGGCCGCGGCCTCGGTCGCCAGCCGGGTCTTGCCGATGCCCGCCTCGCCGATCAGCAGCAACACGCCCGGCTCGCCCCGGCTGGCGGCGGCCCACGCGGCGGTGGTCCGGTGGAGTTCGTTGGCTCGACCCACCAGCTGCGCATCGGTCGTCGGGGGTCCGGGCACGACGGCGTGGTGGGCCTCCGGCGGTGCACCGCGAAGCACCGACAGGAAGACCTCGCCGGTCTGCGGAGCCGGGTCGACGCCGAGCTCGTCGGCGAGCTCGGTACGCAGCCGCTGGTAGACCGCGACGGCCCTGGCCGGTTCGCCTGCCAGCTGATGCGCTGTCATCAGCAACCGGCAGGCGATCTCGTCGAAATGGTCCGCGTCCACCGCGGCGCCCGCCGCAGCCCTGGCCACCTCGAACTCCCCGGTTCCCAGGGCGGCAGCCGCCGCAGCGTGGCGGGCGGCACGCACCAATTGCGTCGACGCGACGCGGGCCGCCTGCACCCAGTCGGCGTCGGGCGCTCCGGCCAGCGCGAGCCCGTCGCCGAGCAACGCGAGCGCCCGTGCAGCGGCCGTGCCAGCGAGCGCGGGGGAGCCCTCGGCGAGGCGCTGGACGGCAGTGGACACAAACTGCGCCGCCTGGTCGAGGTCGACCCGCACGGCCGGCGGCCCGCCGAGCTGGTACGCACCCTGGCTGCCGAGGATCACCTCCGACCCGAGCGCGGCCCGCAGGCGGCTCACCAGGCTGGCGACGTTCTGCGCCGGTCGCCGAGGTGGGCGGTCGCCCCACAGGGCCTCGACGATCATGTCGGTCGACACCGGCCGGCTGCGATGCACGGCGAGCAACGCCAGCAGCCGCCGCTCTTTCGGGCTCCCGACGACGACCTCGACGCCGGTCGGATCGCCGTGGACGATCCGCAACGGGCCGGCCAACTCGACCGTCACGCCCATGACGCGACACTACCGAAGCGACCCGCGCGCGCCGGTGTCGGCGAAAGACCCCACCACCACCCCGCAGGTAAAGCCGCTCGCATCGGGGTAGATGCGCGGTGAGCATCCACGCCTCCTGGAGGAAACATGATCAGCAAGCTGACCCTCGTCGCCGGATTCGGCGCCGGATACGTCCTCGGCGCCAAGGCCGGCACCGGCCGCTACGACCAGATCATCCGGCAGGTCAACAGCCTTATGGGCAAACCGGCTGTGCAGCAGGTCACGTCGACCGTCCAGACGAAGGCAGGCGACCTCGCCGACAAGGCTGTCGACGCCGTCAACAGCAAGGTCGAGACGCTGACGGGCACCACCGGCCAGCCTGCCCCGGTCACCCCGACCCCGCAGCAGCCCTGACGCTTCTGCCCCGGCAGACCGGGGTAGTCCCATCCACGTCCTGACCCGTCACGAGAGGCATTTCATGGGCACCGTCGCGCACTACCTCGAAGTCAACGTCCCGGCCGATCAGGCGTACGCGTGGTGGCGCGGCCTGACGAACCTGGCCCAGATCATGCCGGACGTCGAGTCGGTCGAACCGCAGGCCGGCAGCACCGACATCACGCACTGGAAGGTGCACGGACCCCTCGGCAAGACCGTCGAGTGGGACGCCAAGATCGTCGAGGATGTTCCCGACACCCGGATCGCCTGGGCCTCCGTGGACAGCTCCGGCGCTGACGTGAAGAATTCGGGCGCCGTGCGCTTCGACAGCCACGGGCAGACCACCGGCGTGGAGGTCAGCCTGGCGTACGACCCGCCGGCCGGCATCCTCGGCGAGGCGATCGCCAAGGTCTTCGCCGATCCGCAGAAAAAGGTCGAGGCGGCACTGGACGCCTTCAAGACCACCATCGAACGGGCCGTCCCGCAGCCAGGGGCGACGACCGACAAGCAAACCTGAGCATGAGCTCTCGCCTCCCCGAACCCCCGTCGCAGCTTGAGCCCGGGGGCATCTCCGACCTGGCCGACCCCGACCCGAGCGAGAGAGAGTTGGTCGACCCACCGCGCGACACCGCGGTGGCTGTGAACGACTTCGGTACGACACCGGGCGAGCAGGCCGGGGGAGAATCGCTCGACGGTCGTCTGGCGCGCGAGCAAGCCGACGTCCTAGCCGATCTCGGGACCGACACAGTTGCATCCGAAAAGCTCGACGACACCGACGAACAGCGAGCCGGCCAGACAGTCGGCCGGATCGTCGAGAGCGACGAGGGGGCTCGTCGCGACACCGAGTCCGAGATGGTGGCAACCGATGTCGGCACCGACCGGGGCGGGTACAGCGCCGAGGAAGCCGCCATGCACCTCGAGCCCGAGGCGTAGTTGCCAAGGCTCCAGCGAGTCAACTGCGCCGCACCTGGGATCAGCCGGGTGCGGCGTGCCAGGACCTTTGGCTACCTCGACGCGGCAGGCCGACCGATCAGCGACACCGCTACCGTGGCCCGGATCAACGCGCTGGTCATCCCGCCGGCCTGGTCAGACGTATGGATCTGCACGCTGGCGTCCGGACACATTCAGGCGACCGGCGTCGATGTCGCAGGTCGGCGGCAATATCGCTATCACGACCAGTGGCGACTGGTGCGCGAGCTCGACAAGCACGAGCGGGTCCTCGATTTCGGTTCGGTGCTCCCGCGGGCCCGCGAGCGCATCAATCGCGACCTGGTCGGTGACGGGCTGGGCCGTGAGCGGGTGCTGTCGTGTGCAGTACGCCTGCTCGATCTCGGCTTCTTCCGGATCGGCAGCGAGCAATACGCCGCTCGGAACGAGACCTTCGGGCTCGCCACGATGCGCAAGGAGCACGTCACGGTCGGCCGCGACGGGGTCGTGCGATTCGATTACACCGCCAAGGGCGGCAAGCGCCGGGTCATGAGCCTCGTCGAGCCCGAGGTGGGGGCAGTGGTGCAAGCCCTCAAACGCCGACGGGACGGCAGTCAAGAGCTGCTGGCCTACCGCGACGGCGCCCGCTGGGTGGATGTGAAGAGCGGCGACATCAATGCGCACCTGCGCGGGTTGACCGCCGGTGACTACACCGCGAAGGACTTCCGCACCTGGTCGGCAACCGTCCTGGCCGCCGTCGGGTTGGCTGTCTCGACCGGCGCCGAGACGCCCGCGGCGCGCAAGCGGGCGGTCTCCCGGGTTGTCCAGGAGGTCGCGCACTACCTTGGCAACACCCCGGCCGTCTGCCGGGCCAGCTACATCAATCCCCGGATCATCGATCTGTACGCCGCCGGGGTGACGATACGCAGTGAGCTGCAGCTGCTCGGCGAGGGCGCGGCCTTTGGC
>JAYTOZ010000157.1:0-5261 GCA_043747515.1 Frankiales bacterium
CCCGATGACCAGCAGCGAGGTGTGCGCGCCGACACCGGTCAGCAGCCCGAGGCCAATTGACAGGATCGCGGTGCCGGCGGCCGGGAACCAACGGTAGGAACCGGTGCGGGAGATGTAGCGGCCGGAGGCGATGCTGCAGCCGAGAATGCCCACGAGCAATGGCAACAACATCAGGCCGGACGCGGTGGCGGACAGCCCGTGGACGAGCTGGAGGTACTGCGGCAGGAAGGCCAGGGCGCCGAACATCCCGATGCCGCTGATGAAGGCGATGAGGTTGGAGACCGAGAACAATTGCGAGCGGAACAGCCGCAGCGGCAGGATCGGTTCGGGTGCACTGCGTTCGCGCAGGATGAAGCCGGCCAGGAAGACCACGCCGAGGGCGAACAGCCCGACGATCTGCGGCGAGGCCCAGGGATAGTCCTTGCCGCCGGACTGGGTGGCGAGCAGGACGGAGGAGACAGCGGCGACGAGCAGACCGGCGCCGGCCCAGTCGATCTTCACCTCGCGGCGGGTGAAAGGCATCGTCAGCACGCGGTTGGTGACGATCAGCGCCAGGATGCCGAGCGGCAGGTTGATGTAGAAGATCCAGCGCCAGCTGGCGTTGTCGACGAAGAACCCGCCGGCCAACGGGCCGATGACGCTCGACAGGCCGAAGACGCCGCCGAAGTAGCCCTGGTAGCGGCCGCGCTCGCGGGGCGGGATGACGTCGCCGATGATGCCGAAGACGAGGCTGATGAGGCCGCCGCCGCCGATGCCCTGCAGCCCGCGGAAGGCGATCAGCTCGTACATGTTCTGGGCGGCGCCGCACAGCACGCTGCCGACGAGGAAGACCACGATCGCGAGCTGGAAGACGCGTTTTCGACCGTACAGGTCACCGGCTTTGCCCCACAGTGGGGTTGCCGCGGTGCTCGCCAGCAGGTAGCTGGTGATCACCCATGACAGCAGGTCGTTGCGGTGGAAGTCGCCGACGATCGTGGGCAGGGCGGTGCCGACGATCGTCTGGTCGAGCGCGGCCAGGAACATGCCGAGCATCAGCCCCGACATGATCACCAGGATCTGCCGGTGGGTGAAGGCCTGCGCGGTCGTCGGGCTCGCGGGAGCGGGTGTGGTCATCAGGTGCCTTCGGGGTCATGGGGTTGGACGGCGTCGGGAGCCGGTGGTGTCGTGAGGTCCCGGACGCCGGTCAGGAGCCGGTCGAGCAGGCGGAGCAGGTCGGCCCGGTCGGTGTCCGGCCAGTCGACGAGGACGGCGTCGAGCAGTTGGTTGCGAGTGGCCCGGACGACGCCGAGCCCGGTCCGGCCCTGCTCGGTGAGGCTCACCTGGCAGGCGCGGCCGTCGACGTCGTCGGGGCGCCGGTGGAGCAGGCCCAGCTGTTCGAGGTGGCGGACCTGCCGGCTGACGGTGGACAGGTCGAGCTCGAGCGCCGTCGCGGCGTCCGAGGGACGGGCCTGCCCGTGTTCCTCCAGGAACGCCAGCAGCGGATAGCTGGCCTTGTCCACACCGTGCAGGGTGCGCAGGCTCGGGAAGTAGACCCGCTTGCCCAGCAGCCGGAAAGCCAACTCGAGCCGGCCGACGAGGTCATCGGCCGCGGGGGCCGGTGTGATGGTCGTCATGGTGCCCTCTCGTTGGTTGCGTCCAGCAACTTTGTGGAGGATGCCACACGTACTTGCATGATGCAAGGTGTTGGCCGGTTGCAGTCGTACGTCGGGCAATGGCGTCGGCCGGCCGGCGGAGCGCTTCGACAGAGCTGTCGGTCGACCCGATCGTTCCTCGACCCGACATTGATGGTTGACGGTGCTGTCGGTGGTGCGGTCTACTGTTCCTGTTGTTCGAACACGCGTTCGATCAACGACGGCGGGGCCTCGCGGGCCCTGCCGAGGGCGGACCCTCGCCCGGCGGTGTGCGACCTCGACCCTCTCACGCCGCCGGACGGGGCCACTGGTCCGGGTGGGGCGTGGGGAAGCGCCACACCCGGACCGGTGACCGCCACTGCCGCCTTCCCCCGGCGCCCCGCGTGGCAGCGACCGCTGCCACGCTCGCGACCGGGAGGAGGACGTCATGACCCGCCTGCATGCAGACCCGGTGGAGGTCCACACCCGCACCGAACCCGCCGGGCCCGTCCCGGACCAGTTCCGCTGGCGCGGCCGGCGCTATGTCGTCCTCGAGGTGCTCGCCCGCTGGACCGAGGCCGGCGACTGGTGGCGAGGCGCCGCCGTGACGGCGCTGACCTCCGGCGATGCCGGCCGCCGCACCGAAACGGCGCACCGGTCGGTCAGCGCAGCGGCTGCTGTGGGTACCGAAGGCGCGGCTGGCGACATCGACGACGGCGAGCGCTCCTGGTGGCGCGTCGAGGCCGGGAGCGGTCGCGTGAGCGCCTCCAGCGGTGGCACCGGGATCTACGACCTGTGCTTCGACGGGGCCCGGGGCGCCTGGTTGCTCGCCCGGGTCCTGGACTGAGGCGCGCGGTGAACACCCCCGTCCTTCCTGCCGGCACCCTGCTCGAGCTCGCCCGACGCGGGCTCATCGAGGCAGCCGGCACCTGCGCTCCGGGGCAGCGCTACGCGCTGTCCCACCTAGCCGCGCTGCGGGCTGCAGCCGCCGTGCTCGCCTGTCGGGCCCAGCCCAGCGTTGCCCCGGTGCGCCGTACCCGGCCCACCAGCGCCTGGGTGCTGCTGCGAGCCGTCGCCCCCGAGCTGGGGGAGTGGGCGGACTTCTTTGCTGCCGGTGCCCGCAAGCGGGCCGCCGCCGAGGCCGGTCTCGCCGGCGCCGTCACGTCCCGCGAGGCCGACGACCTGCTGCGTGACGCCGAGGCGTTCCTCGCCGTCATCGAGGTGGCCCTCAGCGGGACCCACGGTATCCAGGGAGCCCGCCCGCTCCTGCTGGTCTCGGGCTAGCGGGGTGATCGCATGACGTCCGGTGATCCGTTCGTGCACCTGCACGTGGCCAGCGGTTTCTCGCTGCGGCACGGCGCATCGCACCCGCATGTGCTCGTCGAGCGGGCCGCCGAGCACGGCATGGACACCCTTGCTCTCACCGACCGCGACGGCACCTACGGGGCAGTGAAGTTCGCCAAGGCGTGCGCCCGCAACAGTGTCCGGCCGGTCTTCGGGGTCGACCTCGCCGTGGCGCCGGTCTTCCCCGGGCCGCCCCGCAATCCTGGCCGCCGGCGTACCCCGGCCCGGGGAGGGGCCTTCGTCGACGGTGATCCGCGCGACGGGCAGGGCCGTCAGCGACTGCCCGGCGCGACCGGGCGACCCAGGGTGGTCATGCTCGCCCGCGACGGCCGGGGCTGGGCCGCGCTCTGCCGGCTCATCTCGGCCACCCACCTGGCGGGGGAGCGGGGCGACCCGGTCAGCAGCCTCGACCTCGTCGCCGAGCACGCCGGGTCGGCCACCCAGGCCGGGTCGCTGGCGGTGCTGCTCGGCCCGGCCTCCGAGCTCGGCCGGGCGGTGGGTGCCCGCCGACCCGATGTGGCGTTGGCCCATCTCGACGCCTGGCGCGACGTCCTCGGACGCGATGCGGTCGTCATCGAGGTCGTCTCCCACCGGGGCGACGGCGACGCCGGCCGCGCTGCTCGGCTGCTGGGCCTCGCCACCGCCGCGGGAGCCCCGGCCGTGCTGAGCAACGTCGTCCGCTACGCCGACCGGGCCGACGCCCCGACCGCCGACGTGCTCGACGCCGCCCGGCGCCTGGTCGCCCTCGACGGCCGGCATGTCGACCGGACCAATGCCGAGGCCGCCCTGCTCTCGGGCAAGGAGATGGCCGACGTCGCCGAAGAGATCGCCCGCTTCGCCGGGCTGTCCGACGGGGGCAGGGGCTTGCTCGCCCGCACCCGGCACGAAGCCGACCGCTGCGCCGTCGACCCCCGCGCCGACCTCGGTATCGGCGAGGTCCATTTCCCTGAGCTGGCGGTCGACGGCGAGCCGGGGGCGGTGCTACGGCAGCGGGTCGAGGCCGGCTTCGGTCGGCGCGGCATGGCCCGCGACCCGGTCACCCTGCGGCGGCTCGAGGACGAGCTCGACGTCATCGGCCAGCTCGGCTACCCGTCGTACTTCCTCACCGTGGCCGACGTCGTCGACCTCATCAAGGGGATGGGGGTGCGGGCGGCGGCGCGGGGGAGCGGCGCCGGCAGCCTGGTCACCTACCTGCTCGGGATCAGCGATGTCGACCCGATCCGCTACGGCCTGCTGATGGAGCGGTTCCTGTCCCCGCTGCGCCATCAGCTGCCCGACATCGACCTCGATGTCGAGTCCGCCCGCCGCACCGAGGTCTACGAGCAGGTCCTCGTGACCTACGGCGGGGAGCGCTGCACCTGCGTGTCGATGATGGACACCTACCGGGCCCGGCACGGCATCCGCGACGTCGGGGCGGCCCTGGGCATGCCGCCCGGCGAGGTCGACGCGCTCGCCAAGGCGTTCCCGCACATCCGGGCCAACCAGGTCCGGGCCGCCATGCGTGACCTACCTGAGCTGCGGGCCAGCGGGCTGGCCCGCGGCGAGCACGGCGGCCGCATCGACCTGCTGCTGCGCCTGGTCGAGCGGCTCGACGGCCTCCCGCGGCACATCGCGCTGCACCCCTGCGGGGTGCTGCTGTCCGACCGGACCCTGCTCGACCGCACCCCGGTCGAGTCCAGCTGGCTGGGCTTTCCGATGAGCCAGTTCGACAAGGACGATGTCGAGGAGCTCGGCCTGCTCAAGCTCGATGTGCTCGGCATCCGGATGCAGTCCGCGATGGCCTACGCGGTGCAGGAGGTGAAACGGGTCGACGGCCGGGACGTCGATGTCGACGGGATCCGGCGGGACGACCCCGACACGTTCGCCCTGGTCCAGTCGACCAGGACCCTCGGCTGTTTTCAGATCGAGTCGCCCGGGCAGCGGGAGCTGGTCGGCAAGTTCGCTCCGGAGACCTTCGAGGACCTCATCGTCGACATCTCGCTGTTCCGGCCGGGGCCGGTCAAGAGCGACATGGTGCGGCCGTTTCTCGAAGCCCGGCAGGGCTGGCGGCAACCCGAATACCCGCACCCCGACCTGGTGGACGCGCTGGCCCAGACCTACGGCGTCGTGGTGTTCCACGAGCAGGTCCTGCAGATCGTGGCGCGGATGACAGGTTGCACCCTGGCCGAGGCCGACGAGGTCAGGCGCGCCCTCGGCGATCCCGAGGGTCAGCCGGAGGTCCGGGTCTGGTTCGTGCCGACCGCACTGGCCCGCGGCTACGACCTGGGGGTCGTCGAACGGGTGTGGGAGGTGCTCAAGGCGTTCGGG
>JAYTOZ010000158.1:0-2218 GCA_043747515.1 Frankiales bacterium
GATCGCGTCACCGCAGCAGGTGCGGGTGGCGCGGCAGGCAGCAGCGACCGCGGCGCTGCGCCGGCTCCTGGACCCTGACCACCGGCAATCGTTGGTGGCTGCGACCGAGCTGACCGGCCAATGCGTTCAGGCGTTGCCGATGCCGGGCCGGCCGATGGCGGCTGCCCAGGCAGGTCTGCCCCGGCCGGCTGAACCGTTGGCGGCGCTCTGGCACGACTGCACCGTGCTGCGTGAGCACCGTGGTGACGGCCACCTGGCAGCGGTCGCGCTCTCGGGGCTGGTGTGGCCCGAGCCGCACCTGCTGCCAGGCCGGCAGGTTGACGCCCAGCAGCAGCAGTACCGGGGCTGGGACGACGAATCCTGGCAGCGGGCCGCCGAGCGGGTCCGCGGCTGCACCACAGCCGAGCTCGAGGCGGTCACCGACCGGCTCGCCGCCCCGGCGTACGAGGTCCTCACTCTTGCGGAGCGCATCGAGCTCACGGTGCTGCTCGAACCGCTGGCCACCGCTGCGAGCGCGCAGCTTCCCTACCCGAACGCGATGGGCCTGCTCCCAATGACGCACTGACTGCAGCCTGGCACTGAGCGTCGGCCGGCGGGCACGGGCTCGGCCCGCTGCGTGCACGTGCGCGTTCGCTGCCACGCAAAGCGCGGTGCGAGCCGGCTGCACCGCGGCGCCAGCAACGGCGGGCGCATGACTCCACCCTGCCCCCCAGCTTCTGATGGGCCCGCGCGGCCCAGCCCGACGACGAGTCGGCGTCTGGCACGCTCAGAGTCCGCCGGCGATGCGGATGCTGGCGCCGGTGACGTAGGCACTCTCGGGACCGAGGAGCCAGGCGATTGCCGGGGCGATCTCCTCGGGTTCACCTGCTCGTCCCATGGGGATCCGCGGCAGTAGGCGCTCGAGGCGATCAGGGTCACCGGCTGCGGCGTGGATGCCGGTGCGGATCATGCCCGGGGCTACCGCGTTGACCCGCACGCCCTGATCGGCCAGTTCCTTGGCCAGACCCACCGTGAGGGCATCCACCCCTGCCTTCGCGGCGGCATAATGCACGTATTCATGCGCGGACCCGAGCGTGGCCGCCGCCGACGAGACGTTGACGATCGCTCCCCCACGGCCGCCACGGCTCGTGGACATCAGCTGGGCTGCGCGGCGGGCGCACAGCAGCGCCCCGATGAGGTTGACCTCGACCACCCGCCGAACCACCGCGACCGGCGTATCGGCGAGGTCGCCGATATGCACCGTGGACCCTGCGTTATTCACCAGCCCGCTCACGATCCCAAGCTCTTCGGCGGCGGCGAACAATGCACAGACGTCGTCCTCGTCCGCGACATCACCGCGTACGGCGATCGCGCGGGCCCCGGCGGCTCGGGCGGCCATGACGACCCGGTCGGCGGCGGGACCGTCCCCCAGGTACCCGAGCACGACGTCGTGCCCTCGCTCAGCCAGGTACACCGCGGTGGCGGCCCCGATGCCACGGCCACCCCCCGTGACGACAATGACCTGGCGAGCCGCAGGCAGCATGACAACATCCTGACATCAGCCCCCGGGCAGTGACCGGCAAGCAGCGCACCAAGAGCCGTTCGGCAACTGGCTCGCGGCCCGCGTGGTCATTGTGTCCTCGCCTTCTTGCCGAGCCGGGCGAGCAGGCGCTGAAGACGTCGACAGCCCGAGGGCGCCCGGCCGCGTCGCGTGGGTCCGGCGCGTCAACGAGCGCGCGTGGAGGCCGGCGATGACGACGGCCGGTGTCATGCCGGGGTTGGCTCATACATCATGCGGGCCTGGCGGGCCGGTTCTTTCAACGGGCACCGCTGCCTCGATGAGGTCGGTACACCACCGGCCGGCGCGCGCGAAGTCCTCGGCCCGACGGCCAGGACCGGGTCGGGACCACGCCTCGATGGGAGCGCCGCCTGGTCGTGCACCGACCGTGCGGTGTCGCTGACGCGAGTCGTCAGGTCGGGCGCGGAGTCGAGCTCCATGAGCAAATCGGCGTTGCCGCGACGTGCGACCTCGTGCCCGGTGACCGCCGGAGTGCGTCTCCGATCAGCCCATGGCTCAGGCAGCTCAGCGACCGCAACGTCGCTACGACCGGCAGCATGCAGAGACAGCGCAGAGAGCTGACCTACCGGGTCCGACTCGGGAAATGGCAACGGGGCGCGGCCGGCGAAGTGCCGAACTGGCGGTTCCAACAGACGCGCACCGCAGGAGAAGGCACGGGGG
>JAYTOZ010000159.1:0-2016 GCA_043747515.1 Frankiales bacterium
ACGATCGTGCCGGGGCCGTCCGGGGAGCTATCGCTCGAGGACAAGGTGCTGGGCAGCATCGACGCCCTCCAGCGGGTGCTGGCCCGCGCCGACGAGCCGGTGCTGCACGCCCAGGACTGCATCGGCGCCCGGGCAGCAGCCCGGGTCCGGGACGCCGGCGCCGGCGTGCAGGTCGTGCGCACCGTGCACCACGTGGACGACTTCTCCAGCCAGGTGCTGATGGACTGCCAGCGGGCCGCGATCCACGAGCCCGACCTCGTCCTCGCGGTGAGCGAGGTCTGGCAGCGGCAGCTGCTCGAGGACTACGGCGTGCGGGCCGGCACCGTGCCCAACGGGGTCGACGTGGCGCGGTTCGCGGCCAGCTCGGCGGCCCGCGCCGCCGAGCTGCGCGCCTCGGTCGGGGCCACCGGCCGGCCGCTGCTGCTCAGCGTCGGCGGGGTGGAGCCCCGCAAGGGCAGCGACTCCCTCGTCCGCGCGCTCCACCTGCTCAAAGATCATCATCCGGGGCCGGCGCCGGTCCTCGCCGTGGTCGGCGGCCACTCCTTCCAGGACCACCGGGCCTACCGCGACGCGGTGCTCGCCGAGCTGGGCCCGCTCGGTCTCGAGCTCGGCGTCGACGTCGTGCTGGTCGGCACCGTGCCCGAGGCCGACATCCCGGCCTGGTACGCCGCGGCCGACGTGCTCGCCTTCCCCTCGGTCAAGGAGGGTTTCGGCCTGGCCGTGCTCGAGGCGATGGCCGCCGGGCTGCCCGTCGTCACGAGCGACCTGCCGGTGTTCCGCGAGTGGCTCGTGCCGGGCCGCGACGCGCTGCTCGTGCCGGTCGGTGACGTCAAGGCCCTGGCGGGCGCCCTGTCTCGGGCACTCACCGACACCGACCTGCGGCGCGGGCTGATCGGGGCCGGCCGGGCCGTCGCGGACCGCTTCACCTGGAGGGCCAGCGCCGAGCGGCACCTGGAGGTCTACGCCGGCCTCGGGCTTGCGGTGTCCTGAGTTTCACGCTGTCCCGGCTCGCCTTCGCCGGACCGGGCTCCCGCCGGCCTCCCTCGCCATCGGCGGAGGACCACAGCAGCAGTGAAGCACTCCCAACGGCGCCCGGTTTGCATCGTCCTGAGGGTGATGTCCGGGCGACGCCAGCTGTTCTGTTCGTCTCGGCGGCGGCGGCCCGGCCGCGGTTCCAGGTCGGTTGGCCGGCGTGGATCACTCACCTGAACACCACGGTGCGCGCGCCGTTGCGCAGCACCCGGTGGTCCAGGTGCCAGCCGACGGCCCGGGCGAGCGCCATCGATTCGAGGTCGCGGCCGACGGCGACCAGCCGCTCCGGGGTGTGCGTGTGATCCACCCGGGCCACCTCCTGCTCGATGATCGGCCCCTCGTCGAGCTCGGCGGTGACGTAGTGGGCGGTCGCGCCGATCAGCTTGACGCCCCGCTCGTGTGCCTGGTGGTAGGGCCGGGCCCCCTTGAAGCTCGGCAGGAACGAGTGGTGGATGTTGATCGCCGGGACCGGCAGTGCCAGCAGCAGCGCTTCGGACAGCACCTGCATGTAGCGGGCGAGCACCACCAGGTCGATCCGGTGCTCATGCACCAGGGCCAGCAGCCGGGCCTCGGCGGCGGGCTTGTCGGAGGCGTCGATCTGCACGAAGGCGCTGCCGTGGGCGGCGACGAGCCCGGCGAAGTCCGGGTGGTTGCTCACGACGACCGGGATCTTGGCGTGCAGCCCACCGGTGCTGCGGCGGTAGAGCAGGTCGTTGAGGCAGTGCCCCTGCTGCGACACCATGACGAGCACCCGGCCGGGCACCGCCGCGTCATGCAGTTCCCACGTCATGGAAAACGCCGCGGCGACCGGTGCGAACGCCGCGCGCAGCAGGTCCGCGTCGCCGATCGCATGCACCCGCATGAAGAAGCGACCGGTCGTGTGGTCGCCGTACTGCTGGCTGTCCTCGATGTTGCTGCCGTGCTCGGCCAGGAAGCGGGCCACCGCGTGGACGATGCCGACCTGGTCGCTGCACGACAGGGTCA
>JAYTOZ010000160.1:0-1859 GCA_043747515.1 Frankiales bacterium
CGGTAGTCCAGGTCACCGAGCCCCGAGGCGACGTTGAGCCCGCCGATGACCAGCGTGACGAGCCCCAGGGCGTCCGTCACCGTCGTACGCGTGCGCTCGGGCAGACGCCCACGCAGGGCGACCCCCAGACCGGATCCCATCAGGACAGTCGCGACATTCAGAGCCGTGCCGGCGCCGCGGACCACCCGCCTGGACCTGCCTTTCCGGTGACGGCGGCGCTACTGTGGCGCTGCCCGGGGCAGCCTAGTTGCCCTCACTCTGCATCGATTTGACCCGGAGACCGCCAGTGGCCTTGAGCAGTGTGCGCGTCCGCCCGGCCACCGCGGACGACCTGCCGGCCCTGCTGGCGTTCAACGACGAGTTGCGAGACCAGCTCCTGCCGGCTGACGGGACCTCACGGTCGCGCACGATGCCGCCGCGGCCGGCCCTTGAGTTCCGCTACCTCGAGGCGATCGCCGATCCGGCCCGGCACCTGGTGATCGCGGTCGGCGGCGGCGACGGGGAGCCGGAGGAGCCGCTCGGGATGGCGCTGTTCACCGTCGCCTCGGCCAACGCGCTGCTCGACCTGCCGGCCGTGCACATGAGTCACGCCGTGGTCGCCGACCGGCACAAGCGGCGTGGCGCGGGCAAGGCGCTCGTCGCCGCGGCCGCCGCCTTCGCCGAGGAACAGGGGATCGAGCAGTTGGTCGCCTCGGTGCACCCCGGCTCGCGCGACGCCAACCGTTTTTTTGCCCGCCTGGGCTTCGCGCCGCTGGCGGTCCGCCGGGTCGCCCCGGTCGCGTTGGTTCGTCGCCGGTTGCTGCTCGGCGACCGCGCCGTCGACCATGTCGCGCGCCGTCGCCCCCGCAGGCCGGGACGGGCGCCGCGGCAGCAGCTCGGCCCGGCGGTCAGCGAACCGGACGCCTCCTAGACTCGGCCCCGTGGCCGCCCCGACAGCAGCATCGATCCCGGCCCGCTCGCGGCTGCTCCTGCTCGACGGGCACTCGCTGGCCTACCGGGCCTTTTTCGCCCTGCCGGTGGAGAACTTCTCGACCACGACCGGCCAGCCGACCAACGCCGTTTACGGCTTCACCGCGATGCTCATCAATGTGTTGCGCGATGAGCAGCCCACCCACGTCGCGGTCACCTTCGACGTCTCCAGGTCGACCTTCCGCACCGAGGCGTACGCCGACTACAAGGCCGGCCGGGCGGAGACGCCGACCGACTTCAAGGGACAGGTCTCGCTGGTCCGTGAGGTGCTCGACGCGCTACGTATCCCGATCGTCTGCGCCGAGGGCTTCGAGGCCGACGACGTCATCGCGACCCTCGCCACCCAGGCGGCCGCCGACGGCATGGACGTCCTGATCGTCACCGGCGACCGGGACGCCTTCCAACTGGTCGACGAGCGCATCACCGTGCTCTACAACAGTCGCGGGGTGTCGGACATGCGCCGGATGACCCCGGATGCGGTCCAGGAGAAGTACGGCCTCTCGCCGGCGCAGTACCCCGAGTTCGCGGCGCTGCGCGGCGATCCCAGCGACAACCTGCCCGGCATCCCCGGGCTGGGGGAGAAGACAGCAACCAAGCTCATCCAGCAGTACGGCGACGTGGCGCACCTGGTCGACCACGTCGATGAGGTCAAGGGCAAGGTCGGGGACAACCTGCGGGCCGGGATCGCCTCGGTGATGCGCAACCGCCGGCTCACCGAGTTGGTCCGGGACGTGCCGCTCGGGGTCCACCCCGCCGAGCTCCGGCTCGGCCAGTGGGACCGCGACGAGGTCCACAAGGTCTTCGACGCCCTGCAGTTCCGGGTCCTGCGGGAGCGGCTCTACGCCACCCTGTCAGCCGTCGAGCCCGAGGCCGAGCAGGGCTTCGACGTC
>JAYTOZ010000161.1:0-3567 GCA_043747515.1 Frankiales bacterium
ACCGCACTGCTGACCGCCGGGGACCTCGACACTGCGCGGGCCACGACCCGATTCCTGTTCGAGCGCCAGCAGCTCGCCGACGGCCGGCTGCCCCGCAACAGCCTTCTCAACGGCCAGGGCGCGCCTGACACCGGGGGTGACCAGCTCGATGAGACGGCCTACCCGATCCTGATGGCGCTGCAGTCCGGGCTCGGCGGTGACGCCGCGCTCTACCGTGACCACGTACGCAAGGCCGCGGACTTCGTGGTCGCGCACGGGCCGGCGTTCGGCTCCGAGCGGTGGGAGGAGCAGAGCGGCTACTCGCCGTCCACCATCGCTGCCGAGATCGCCGGTCTGGTCGCGGCCGGCCGGATTGCCGGCCAGCAGGGCGATCCAGATCGGGCGAAGCTCTACCTGGCTACCGCCGACCACTTCCAGCGCTCGATCAAGGGCTGGACGGTGACCACCTCCGGGCCGTACGCCGCGCGCTACTTCCTGCGGCTGTCCAAGACCGGCAACCCGAACGCCGGGACGTCGTACGGCCTGGGCAACGGCGGGCCCACGGCCGACGAGCGGACCGTCGTCGACGGCGGCTTCCAGGAGCTGACCCGGCTCGGCATTCTGCCCGCCGGCGATGCGGACGTGCAGGCCAGCCTGCCGGTCCTGGACGCCACGCTGCAGCGGACGACCCCCACCGGCCCGGGCTGGTACCGCTACGGGACTGCGACGGCCGGTAGCGAGGACGGCTACGGCGACTGCCACGTCGCCGACCCGACCGACTGCCCGGTCGAGGGTCAGCCGTGGCCGACCTCCAACGCGGGCTCCGGGCACCTCTGGCCGGTCCTTGCTGGTGAGCGCGCCGAGCAGCAGCTGCAGACCGGCGACAGCGCCCGCGCCGCGGCGCTGCTCGACACGATGGACCGCTCCGCCTCCGGGGTGGGCCTGGTGCCCGAGCAGGTCTGGGAGGACCCGGTCGTGCCTGCTTCGCCGTACGGCGCCGACCCGGCGACCGCCTCGATTGGTTTTGCACCGGGCCGCCCGGCTGGTTCGGCTGGTCCGCTGACCTGGGCGCAGGCCCAACTGGCCCGGCTGACGCTCTCGCTCGGCGCGGGCCGTCCGGTCGAGCAGCCGGGCGCGGTGCGGGCGCGGTACGTCGACGGTCCGGCCCCCGGCCGGGCTGCGCTGGCCGTCACCGCCCCGGCCGCCGGCGCAGCGGTGACGTCGGCGAGCACGCAGGTCACCGGCACGACCGTCCCGGGGGGCCGGGTGGTCGTTGCCGCGACCAACACCGACAACGGCAAGTCCAGCGTCGTTGTCGCCGTCACCGCAGGCCCCGACGGCACCTTCGAGCTGACCGTGCCGACGACGTTCGGGACGACGGTGCTCACCACCACCGTCACGGCGGGCCGGACGACCGGCTACGACCAGCGCGCGGTCAGCTCCGACGTCATCACGGGCACCCAGTTGCTCGACGTGACCGACCCAGTTGGGGACGACCATGGACCCGGGACCTTCCAGTACCCGACCTCGACCGACTTCAAGGACGGCGCGTTCGACCTGACCCGGTTCCAGGTGGTGCAGGACGGCGCCACGACCTATCTGCGGACCAAGCTGCGCGACCTGACGCCGACATTTGGCAACGCCCTCGGGGCGCAGCTGCTGACCGTGTTCGTGCATCAACCCGGGGTCGCAGGCTCCACCAGCCCGCTGGTCGCCACCCGCAACTACTCCATCGCGACGGGTGACGCCTGGGCCCGCGCGGTCCAGGTCCGGGGCTTCGACGAGACCCGGGTGTACGACGCCTCCGGGGCGCAGATCGGCACGGCTGCCGCGCAGGCCAGCCAACTCACCGGGTTCATCACGGTGACGCTGCCGACCGCGCTGCTCGGCGGCACCCCTGGCAGCGGCTGGTCGTTCACGGTCGTGCTGCACGGGCAGGACGGCTTTGGCCAGGACGGCGCGCGGACCTTTGCCGAGACCGCCCAGCGCTTCCAGTTCGGCCGGTGTGCGGTGGCCGGCGACCTCGACCCGCGGTGCGGCGTACCGGTGTCCCAGCTGCCGAAGGCGATGGACGTGCTGGTGCCGGCCGGGGTCACCCAGTCGCAGGTGCTCGACCCAACTGCGCCGGTGGTGCTGCGGGGGGTCCAGATCGGTTGAGCCTCAAGCGGTGTGGTGCACCGGCTGCAGTGCGTACACCGGCGTCGGGATCGCCTCGAAGCGGGCCTTGAGTTGTAGCGCGAGGTAGAGCGAGTAGTAGCGCGACTGGTGCAGGTTGCCGCCGTGGAACCACAGCGCCTCCTGCTGGGTGGGCTTCCACATGTTGCGTTGCTCGCCCTCCCAGGGTCCCGGGTCCTTCGTGGTGGCCGAGCCCAGCCCCCAGACCTTGCCGACCTTGTCGGCGACCTCGGGGGAGATGAGCTCGGTGAGCCAGCCGTTCATCGAGCCGTAGCCGGTGGCGTAGACCACGACGTCGGCTTCGAGCTCAGTGCCCTCCTGCAGGACGACGGCGTGCTCGGTGAGCTCGCGAACAGCACCCTGCACGAGGTGGACGCTGCCGTCCGCGACGAGCTCGGAGGCGCCCACATAGATGTAGTAGCCCGAGCCGCGCCGCAGGTATTTCATGAACAGACCCGAGTCGTCGTCGCCGTAGTCGAGTTTGAAGCCGACCTTCTCCAGCCGGGCGTAGAAATCGGCGTCGCGCTCGCGAATCGCGTTGTACACCGGGATCTGGAACTGGTGCATGATCCGGTAGGGCAGCGACGCGAAGATGGTGTCGGCTTTGTTGGTGGTGATCCCGGCGGCGAGCGCCCGCTCGGAATACAGGTCGCCGAGTGCGAGGTCCAGCAGCGAATCGGACCGGACGATGTGCGTCGAGGAGCGCTGCACCATCGTGACGTCCGCGCCGGCCTCCCACAGCGCCGCGCAGATGTCGTGCGCGGAGTTGTTGGAGCCGATGACGACGGCCTTCTTGCCAACGTAGGCGTCCGGGCCGGGATGCTGCGAGGAGTGGTGCTGGTCGCCCTGGAAACGCTCCGTACCAGGAAAGCTCGGTACGTTGGGCTTGCCGGAGACCCCCATTGCCATCACCAACTGCTTGGGGCGCAGGATCAACGGCTCGCCGTCCCGGTCGACCTGCAGCTCCCACTCGCCGGTCGCCTCGTCGTAGCGGGCGTTGGTGCAGGTCGTCGAGCCCCAGTAGTTGAGCTCCATGACGTGGGTGTACATCTCGAGCCAGTCACCGAGCTTGTCCTTCGGTGTAAAAACCGGCCAGGTCGTCGGGAAGTCCAGATAGGGCAGGTGGTCGTACCAGACCGGGTCGTGCAGGCACAGCGACTTGTAGCGCTTGCGCCAGTTGTCACCTGGGCGGGCGTGCTTGTCGATGATGATCGTTGGTACGCCGAGCTGTCGCAGGCGGGCGCCGAGCACGATTCCCCCCTGTCCGCCGCCGACAATGACGATGTAGGGCTGGCGGGTGCGGCCAAGTTCGGCGGCTTCGTGCTCCCGGGCCTCGAGCCAGGTGACGCGGTCCTTACTCGCCCCGTGCGCAGCCCCCTTTGGGCGGCGCGCGCTGGACGGCTCCTCGAAGCC
>JAYTOZ010000162.1:0-2023 GCA_043747515.1 Frankiales bacterium
GTGCTGTCGCTGATCGTCCTGCTTGCCGGCATCGGCGCGCTGTTCGCGGCGTTCGGCCGCTGGGGTGAGCGGCTGGGCTGGCGGGGCCGCCAGGCCGACACCATCTCCTTTCGGCCGCCTGGCGACGTCGCGGTGACCCCGACCCAGCGCGCTTGCGCCTACTTCTTTCTCGTCGTGGGGCTGTTGTTCGTCATCCAGACCCTCGTCGGGGCGGCCAGTGAGCACTACCGCGCCGACCTGACGAGTTTTTTCGGCTTCGATCTGGGCCGGTGGCTCCCGTACAACCTGGTACGCACCTGGCACGTCCAGCTGTCGATCTTCTGGACGGCGACGTCGTTCCTGGCCACCGGGCTGTTCCTGGCGCCGATCATCTCCGGACGGGAGCCGCGCCGGCAGTCCTGGTTGGCCTACGGGCTGCTCGGCGCCCTCGCGGTCGTCGTGTTCGGCAGTCTGATCGGCGAGGGTCTGGACATCCACGGCTGGCTGACGCCGGCGCTGCACATGTTCGGGATGCAGGGCTGGGAGTACCTGGACCTGGGCCGGGTCTGGCAGTTCCTGCTGACCGCGGGCTTGTTCTTCTGGGCTTTCATGCTGTTCCGTGGGTTACGCGGAGCCTTAAAGGGCACCTCCCGGGTGAATCTGCCGTGGCTGTTTTTTTACACCGGGCTCGCGATCCCAGCGTTCTACGCCGTCGGGCTGCTGACGAGCTCCGAGTCCAACTACACGGTCGCGGACTTCTGGCGGTTCATGGTTGTCCATCTGTGGGTCGAGGACTTTCTAGAAATCTTCACGACTGTGCTGGTTGCCTACCTGTTCGTGATGCTCGGCGTCATCCGCCAGAGGACGGCCATGACGATCATCTATCTCGACATCATTCTGTACTCAATTGGTGGTGTCGTCGGCACGATGCACCATCTGTACTTCTCCGGCACGCCTGCCGAGACGATGGCGCTCGGGGCGTTTTTCTCCGCCGCCGAGGTGCTGCCGCTCACCTTCCTCACTGTCGAGGCCTGGTCATTCCTGCAGCTCGGCTCCCGTCAGGAGTCCTCGTCGACGACGCCGTTCCCGCACCGATGGGCGGTGATGTTCCTGGTCTCGGTCGGCTTTTGGAATTTCCTCGGGGCCGGCATCTTCGGCTTCCTGGTCAACCTGCCGGTGGTGTCGTACTACGAAATAGGCACCGCCCTCACGGCCAACCACGCACATGCCGCGATGATGGGTGTGTACGGCATGCTGGCCATCGGGCTGGCGCTGTTCTGCCTGCGCTACCTGATCCCGCCGGAGCGCTGGTCGGACCGGCTTGCGAAGATTTCGTTCTGGTCGTGCAACATCGGGCTGGCCTGGATGTGCTTCGCGACACTGCTCCCGCTCGGCGTCGTCCAGCTGTACAAATCGGTCGGTGACGGCTACTACGCAGCCCGCCAACTCGAGTTTGTCACCAACCCCAGCAACAGCCTGCTGGAGTGGCTGCGGCTGCCCGGCGACGTCATCTTCATCGGCGGCGGCGCGCTCCCATTTCTTTGGATTTGCTGGCTCGGCGTGCGCTACCGCACCAGCAACGAAATCATGATCGAGCCGCACGACGTGCTGTTCACCGAGATCGGCGAGATCGGCGAGCCCGTCACCGTCGGCGCCGGCGCTGCCGGCCCAGCCGGTCGTCCGGGCAGCAGTCGGTGACCGTCGCCCCCGAGGTCCTGCTCTTCACCGGGTACGCCGGCGTCCTGCTCGCCGGCGGGTGCGCCCTGGACCGACTCGCCCGGCACAGCAGCGCGCGGGCGGACCGTTACCGCACCGCCGGGTTCCGTTACCACCCGCAGCACGACGCGTGGGTGTGCCCCCAGGACCAGATGCTCTGGCCGACCGGCTACGACGAGCAACAGCAGCTCATGCGGTACCGGGCCAAAGCGTCGGTATGCAACGCCTGCCCGGTCAAGCAAGCCTGCACCAGCTCGCCGCACGGCCGCGAGCTCACCCGGCCGACCCAGCCGTGGCCGCACTCGGAGGCCGCCCGATTCCACCGCGG
>JAYTOZ010000163.1:0-4822 GCA_043747515.1 Frankiales bacterium
GGGGGGGGGGCGGCGGGGGCCCCCCCCCCCGACCCAAGACCTGCTGGTCATGGTGGCGACCAACGCGGTGCTGCACGCCAGGACGCCGGTCGACCTGCAGGTGTGTGTCGCCGCGGGCGTCATCGAGGTGGCGGTCGGCGACATCGAAACCAACCGGCCGACGGTCCGGCCGGATTTGCTCGCCGACCTGGACCGGCTACCGGTGGCCGCCCTCGATGTCGAGGATCGGCACCCAGACCTCACGGTCGGCGCGGCGGGAAGCGTGGGGCGCCGCCGGTTAGGCGACGTACTCCCGCAGGCCCTCCGCCCGACCACCCGCGCGCAACTCGGTGAGGGTGTCTCGCTCGATCTGGCGGATCCGCTCTCGGGTCAGACCGAGGTGCCGGCCGACCTCGTCGAGCGTGCGGGGCCGCCCGTCGTCGAGCCCGAAGCGCATCCGCATCACGACCGCCGAGCGCTCGGGCAGCGAACCGAGGACCTCGGCCAACTGGCCCTGCAACATTTGCATTTCCACCGCCGCGACTGGGTCGACAGACTCGGAATCGGTGATGAAGTCACCCAACGTCGCCTCGTCGTCGCCGACCGGGCTCTGCAACGACAGCGTGTCGCGGCCGAACGCGATGATCTCCTCCACCTTCGCTGACGTCATCTCGAGCGGGCGGCCGATCTCCTCGCTGGAGGGGTCCCGGCCGAGGGTCTGAGTCAGTTCACGCCGCACCCTGGTCACCTTGGTGATGAGCTCGGCCATGTGCACCGGCACCCGGATCGTGCGGCCCTGGTCGGCCAGCGCCCGCTGCAGCGCCTGCCGGATCCACCACGTCGCGTACGTGGAGAACTTGTAGCCCTTGGCGTAGTCGAACTTCTCGACGGCCCGGACGAGGCCGAGGTTGCCCTCCTGGACCAGGTCGAGCAGATCCAGGCCGCGGCCCTGGTAGCGCTTGGCAAGTGACACCACGAGCCGCAGGTTGGCCTCGAGCAGGTGCCGCTTGGCGCGCTCACCGTCCCGGGCGAGCTCGGCCAAGTCGCGCCGCAGCGCAATCGGCAGCTTGCTCTCGCCGGCGGTGTGCTGGCGCAGCTTCTCGACGGCGAACAGCCCTGCCTCGATCCGCTTGGCGAGGTCGACCTCCTCCACTGCGGTCAGCAGCGGGACCCGGCCGATCTCGCGCAGGTAAGCCTTGACCAAATCGATGCCCGGCGGCGGCTCGTCGATGGCGAGCGGCACGTCCTCGTCGGCGACGACCGGCACGACACTCCCGTCCTCAGCCGGCTCAGCCGGCTCGGCGTTGGCCGGCGCGACCAGCGTGGCGGCGGGGGTGGCAGCGATCGGCCGGGCCGCTGCGGATCGGGCCGGGGCCCGGCGTACGCGGGCCGGCTTGGGCTCGTCGGTGCCGATGACCAGCCCGCTCTCGGTCAGTCGACGCAGCACCGCCCGGGCCTCGTCCGGACCGATGCCGGCTGTGTCGAACGTGTCGCGCAGTTGCGTGAGGGAGAGCTGTCCCTCGACCTGCGCACGCTCTACCAGCGCCTGGACGACGTCGGCGGGGTGGGCGGCGGTGGACATCAGCATCTCCTGGCGTGGTGGTGGTCTGGGGGAGCGGTCATGCGCGGTGCGCCGTGGGCGGCGCACGACGTGGTGCAGATCTGCCAGTTCGCTGGGCCCGACGCCCTCGGGCGTAGGGTCCCACGCCGCCCGGGGACGGCGCCAGGCGCGTCGGAGCTCGCCCGGCAGGGCCGCGTCGATGCCTGGACAACGATCCCCAAACTCGTGGTGTTCCGGTATACCTCGAGCGATGAAGTCCCTCACGGCCGCCGGCGCCTCAGTCGAGGTAGTCCCGGAGCTTCTGTGATCGGGAGGGGTGCCGGAGCTTGGACAGCGTCTTGCTCTCGATCTGCCGGATGCGCTCCCGGGTGAGCCCAAACTCCCGGCCGATCTCGTCGAGCGTGCGGGGTTGGCCGTCGACGAGGCCGAAGCGCATCTTGACGACCGCGGCCTCGCGCTCGGTGAGCGTGCGAAGGACATCGCCCAACTGCTCCTGCATCAGCCCGTAGGACACCACCTCTGAGGCAATGGGGGCATCGGCGTCCTCGATGAAATCACCGAGGTTGCTGTCCTGGTCGTCGCCGATCGTCGTCTCGAGCGAGACCGGTTCACGGGCGTAGCCCTGGATCTCAACGACTTTCTCCGGGGTCAGGTCCAGTTCCTTGGCCAACTCCTCTGGGGTCGCCTCGCGGCCGAGGGACTGCAGCAACTCGCGCTGGATGCGGGTGAGCTTGTTGATCTGCTCGACCATGTGCACCGGGATGCGGATGGTGCGGGCCTGGTCGGCCATCGCCCTGGTGATGGCTTGGCGGATCCACCAGGTGGCGTAGGTCGAAAACTTATAACCCTTGGTGTAGTCGAACTTCTCGACCGCGCGGATCAGCCCCAGGTTGCCCTCCTGGATGAGGTCCAGGAACAACATGCCGCGACCGAGATAGCGCTTGGCGATCGACACCACCAGGCGCAGATTGGCTTCCAACAGGTGCCGCTTGGCGCGGTCGCCGTCGCGGACCAGCTCGGCGAGGTCGCGCCGGAAGGCGGCCGACCCCGCGGCACCCCCGCCGCTGTCAGCCAGCCGCAGCTTCTCGGTCGCGAAGAGCCCGGCCTCGATGCGTTGGGAGAGCTCGACCTCCTGCGCAGCCGTGAGCAGCGGGGTCTTGCCGATCTCTTTGAGGTAGGCGCGCACGAGGTCGGTCGAGATCCCGACCTCACCCTCGGCCGCGAGAGGCTTGTCGTCGTCGTCCTCGTCGTCGTTCGGGTCGTCGGCGCGGCGCTGGCCCTCCTCGTCCTCGTCCTCGTCGTCGGCCTCGAGGTCCTTGGCTGGGGTGGCGCGCAACGGGGCGGAGGCTGAAGTCTGGACCTGGATCTGCGCCGGCTCGTCCGGCGCCACCGGCGGGGCCTCCTGCGGCGCCGTCAGCAACGCTGTCTCGACGGCGCGGGCGCGTTTGGTCGCGCTCGCGCGGCGGACACGCGGCTCGGTGGTGCGGGCGCTGGCAGTGGGCGTCACGGGCGGTCCTTCACGCTCGAAGGTCTGGGGCCTGGGCCCCACCCCTTCAACAGTCGGGGGACCTTCGGCGTTCCCCGTCGAGGGCCTCCCGGAACCGCCTGTCTAGAGCAGCGAGCGCAACACGAACGGCATGATGCCGCCGTGCCGGTAGTAGCCCTGCTCGCCGGGGGTGTCGATCCGCACCGTGACGGTGAAGCGCTTGTCGTCGGCCTGCACCATCAGCTCGCGCGGCACCGTCTCGGTGTCGGCGATGCCCTCGATCGTGAACAGCTCGTGACCGGTCAGGCCCAGCGAGCTGGCGGTGTCCCCGCCGGTGTATTGCAGGGGCAGCACGCCCATCCCGATCAGGTTGGAGCGGTGGATCCGCTCATAGGACTCGGCGATCACGGCGCGTACGCCGAGCAGTGCGGTCCCCTTCGCGGCCCAGTCCCGCGATGAGCCCGAGCCGTACTCCTTGCCGGCGAGCACGACGAGTGGGACGCCTTCCCCGGCGTACGCGACCGAGGCCTCGTAGATGGAGATGACCTTGCCGTCCTTGGTCGTGACGCCGCCCTCGGTGCCGGGGGCGAGCTGGTTGCGTAGCCGAATGTTGGCGAACGTCCCGCGGATCATCACCTCGTGGTTGCCTCGGCGGCTGCCGTAGCTGTTGAAGTCCTTCGGGGCGACGCCGTGCTCTTTGAGATAGCTGCCGGCGGGCGAGCTGCCCTTGATCGACCCGGCCGGGCTGATGTGGTCGGTCGTCACCGAGTCGCCGAGCACAGCAAGCGCACGGGCACCGGTGATGTCGGTGAGGGCAGCCGGTTCGCGCTGCATCCCGTCGAAGTACGGCGGCTTGCGGACGTAGGTGCTCTCGGGGTCCCAGGCGAAGGCGTCGCCGCCGGGGACCTCGATCGCCTTCCACCGGTCGTCGCCGGCGAAGACGTCCCGGTAGGAGTCGGCGTACATCTGCTCGGTGATCGCCTCGCCGACGACCCGGGCGACGTCGCCCGCGGTCGGCCAGATGTCTTTGAGGTACACCGGCTTGCCGTCGGTGCCGGTGCCCAGCGGTTCGGTGGTGAGGTCGAGGTCCATCGTGCCGGCGAGGGCGTAGGCCACCACCAGCGGTGGGCTGGCCAGATAGTTCATCTTGATGTCGGGGTTGATCCGGCCCTCGAAGTTGCGGTTGCCGGACAGCACGCTCACCACGGCGAGATCACCCGCGTTGACGGCGGCGCTGACCTCCTCCGGCAGCGGCCCGCTGTTGCCGATGCAGGTGGTGCAGCCGTAGCCGACGGTGTTGAAGCCGAGCTTGTCGAGGTACGGCGTGAGGCCGGACTTCTCGTAGTAGTCGCTGACGACCTTGGACCCGGGCGCGAGCGTGGTCTTGACCCACGGCTTGCGTGACAGGCCCTTATCGACGGCGTTCTTGGCGAGCAGCGCCGCGCCGATCATCACGCTCGGGTTCGAGGTGTTGGTGCACGACGTGATGGCCGCGATGGTCACCGCACCATGGCCGATCTCGAACTCCTGCCCGTCGAGCAGCACGGTCGCCTTGGCGTCCTTGTCCTCGGTGTAGTCGGCGAGGGCCTTCTGGAAGCTCGCCTGCGCATTGGTGACCTCGACGCGGTCCTGCGGACGCTTCGGGCCGGCCAGCGACGGGACCACGGTCGACACGTCGAGCTCGAGCTGCTCCGAGAAGCGGGGCTCGACATAGCCCTCGGCGGCCGGGTCGTGCCAGAGGCCCTGCTCCTTGGCGTACGCCTCGACGAGCGCGAGCTGCTCCTCCGAGCGGCCGG
>JAYTOZ010000164.1:0-5073 GCA_043747515.1 Frankiales bacterium
CGTACGCCGTCGCCGGCGCTGGCGGGTGGGCGGTCCGCTCGTGGCCTGGCGGCAGGTGCAGGACGACGCCATCGACGTTCGGCACCGGTGGCACGCGGCCGACTCCCCGCGGGCGGCGGCGGCCGGGCTGCTGACCTCCCGCGCACTGCCGCCGGCTGCGGCGGCCGCCCTGGAGCGGATCGCCGTTGCGACCGAGCGGGCCCGCTACGCCCGGCCGGGTGCTGCTGTTGACGCGGACCAAACGCTCGAGGCTGACAGCCGCTCGGTCCGGGCCGCGCTGCTTGCGGACACCGGTACGCGGAGCCGTTGGCGGGCCCGGCTGCTGCCGGCCTCAACGTTGACCTGGGCTTCGTCGGGCGCCGGGACGGCCGTCGCGGACCTGCTCGACCGCTCGGACGCCCTGACCGCAGCGGTCAGCCGACGGCTTCGACCTCGACGCCGCCCAGCCTGAGCCGGTCGGCCCCGGCCGGGGGTGAACCGCCGTGGGTCCCACTCGGACGACCGTCCCGGTCAGCAACCGGCGCAGGAGCTCGTCACGACGGCCGGAACGTCGGGCCCGCGACCAGCGCGGCACGGCCACGGCGCCGGCCAGCAGCCAGCTGGTGCACATCATCAGCAGGATTCTCACGACGCAGAACATCGTCGGCCCCGCGGGCGGACCTGAACGGCAACTGGGTGACGCTGGAACAGGACCCGCCGTGGCTAGCGACCGCGCTCGTCCCAGCGACGCTTCCAGCGTTCCTCGAGCCGTTCACGCAACGACGCCCCCGATGCGGTGGGCTTGACCGGCTTGCTGGGTTTGGTGCTGCGTTGCGCCGACCGGTCGGGGCGGCCGGCGTCGGTGCCGACGCTTCGCAGCGTTGTGCCGGGGCTGCCACCGAGGCGCTTCCAGGCCGACAGGGCGAGCAGCAGCGCGGCGAGCATGACCACGAACCCCGCCACGCCGACCACGATGTTGGTGACCACGCCAGCGAGCAGCAACACGAACCCGATGACCAGGACGAACGCGGCCCGCCGCAATCGGCGGCGCATGTGAGTGCGCAGATCGGTCGACCGCACTGTCGAGGCGAACTTCGGGTCCTCCGCGTACAGGGCGCGCTCGATCTGGTCGAGCAGTCGCTGCTCGTGCTCAGAGAGCGGCACGGCGCTCCCTCCCAGAGGTGATGTCACGCGGAGCGTAAGGCCCGGGCCCCCGGCAGACCCGGGGCGCCCCATCAGGATACGAGTCGAAAGCCCGCTCGTCACGATGAGTCTCAAGGCCGATGCCGCGACGAGTCGGGGTCGACCAGCACCGCGGGCCGCACGACCCCCGCACCGAACCTCCTGGACGCCTTGTCGACGGCCTGCTCAGCCTCCCGCCAACCGCTGTCGCGCGCGCCGAGGACCAACTGCCTCGGTTGCCCGTCGGCGTCGGCGATGCCCTCGACCCGGACGCCGACCAGGCGCAGCCGGGCGCGTTGCAGCCCCAGTGCGTCGTACAGAGCCAGGGCGGTTTCGTAGACGACCCGGCCGACGTCGGTGTGTTCGCCGAGGGTGCGCGACCGGGTGATCGTCGTGAAGTCCGCGAACCGGACCTTGATCGAGACGGTGCGCCCCACCTGACCGGCAGCCCGCAGCCGCCCGGCGGTGCGCTCGGACAGCCGCAGGAGCTCGCGGTGCACGACGACCGGGTCGTCGATGTCGACCGAGAAGGTCTCCTCGGCGCCGACACTCTTCTCGGGCTCGAGCGGGACGACCTTGCGCTCGTCACGGCCCCACGCCAGCGCCGACAGGTGCGCGCCGGCGGCCGGACCGAGGGCCCGCTGCAGGGTGGCGACCGGGGTGTTGGCGAGGTCCCCGACGGTGTGCAGGCCGAGCCGCTGGAGCGCCTCCTCGGTCTTGGCGCCGACGCCCCAGAGCGCGGCGACAGCCAACGGGTGCAAGAACGCGACGACCTCATCGGCCGGCACCACCAGCAGCCCATCGGGTTTGCAGTACGCACTCGCCAGCTTGGCGACGAACTTCGTGGACGCGACGCCCACCGAGCAGGTGATGCCCTGCTCGTCCTCGACGGTCGCCCGGATCCACTCCCCGACGAGGCGGGGTCCACCCAGCCGGCGGGCAGCGCCACGGACGTCGAGGAAGGCCTCGTCGAGCGACAACGGCTCAACGAGCGGGGTCACCGACCGGAACACCTCCATCACGCCGGCGCTGGTCGAGCTGTAGGCCGCGTGGTCCGGGGCGAGGATGACGGCGTCCGGGCACAGCCGGCGGGCCCGCATCATGGGCATGGCGCTGGCGACCCCGTAGGCGCGGGCCTCATAGGTGGCCGACAGCACGACCCCGCGCGAACCACCGCCGCCGACGATGACCGGCAGGCCGCGCAACTCGGGTCGCTCGCGCAGCGAGACGCTCGCGTAGAACGCGTCCATGTCGACGTGCAGGACGGTGCAGCCGCGATCGTCACCAGCCGGCCCGATGGGCGGGCCGGCGGGCTGGACCCGACCGCGGCTCACCGGTCGCGCCTAGCTGCGCACAGCGAGCAGGTGCAGCTGGGTGGCGAGGTCACGAAACGGCGGTCGGTCGGACAGGGCGCGTTCGAGCGCGAGCAGCGCGGCGGCAGCCCCGGGTTCGGTGTCGAGGACCGCACTGGGTACCAGGTCGGCCACCGTGCGGACGCCGTGCACCTGTTCGGCGACGAGCCCGGCGCCGGTGACGAGGACGGTGAGCTGGTCGAGCGTCCATCGCCGGGCCGCGCCGTCGGCTGCGCCCCACCGCCCAGCCGGGTCGGTGAGGACGTGGGCCGCTTCGTCCGGGCGCCCGGCGAGGGCGCGGGCGAGCACCGCCGCGTCGCGGTTGGCGACGAGCAGGCTGAGCCGCCCGCCCGTCCGCAGGCACCCTGCCACCGCGGCGAGGGCAGCGACCGGGTCGTCGACGACCTCGAGGACGCTGTGACAGAGCACCACGTCGGTGCTGCCCGGTTCGATGAGGACCGGCAGGTCGGACAGGTCGCCCTGCAGCCCGGCGACCCGGTCGGTGAGACCCCGCTCGGCAGCCCGGCGTTGCAGGGCCGCCAGGGAGTCCGGGCTGGGGTCGACAACGGTGACCCGATGGCCGGCTTCGGCCAGCGGGACGGCGAAGCCGCCGGTGCCGCCACCTGCGTCGACGACCGCCAGGCCACGCCCGTGCGGGTCAGCCTCAGCCAGCACCGCCGACAGGACCTCCCACACGACAGCGGTCCGGACAGAGGACGCCGGACCGCCCGAGCGCAGGCCACCGGCCGGTCGGCCGGACTGCTCGCTGGCCACGGTCCTCCTCGACGGCCCCCCGTCGGACCAGGAGGCTTGGCCACAAGCCTAGTGAGGCGGGGCCTGGACCGGTCGACGGACGCGCGCGCAGGTGACCGGACGGTGCAGACCCGGCGTGCACGACGACGAGTCACCGGCCTGCGCTCCCGGGACTGGCGTGCCAGAGCTTGCGAGGCGCAGCGCCCGCCCGCCCTTCGCGGTTGCCCCTGGGGGCACCGGCACCGCCGGACGTGCCGGTGCCGTCACCGGCCGGCTTGACATCGGCGTAGGGCGAGGCCCGAAACCCGGTGGCGAACACATGCACCATGCCGCCCACCCCGGAATGGCCGGCGCCACCGCCGACCAGCGGAGGGCTCGCCATGACCGGCCGGCTGGACCGGCTGGCAGCCGCGCCCTGGACCGCGGCCTCGGTGGCTGCCCCCGCGATCGCCGACGGCGCCTCCATCACCTGCCACACCGCGTCGAGCCCACCGGCCTGCCAGGCGGCGTGCAGGACCGGCAGTTCCCACGCGCCGAGCGCCAGCATCGATACCCCCCGCGGCCCGGTGCGGCGTACCTGCCCACGGATGACGAGCAACCAGGAGTGGAACAGCGTCGAGGCGTAGCCGACCTGGGCATCTTCGAAGAAGGTCGCGTCGAGCGGCCCGGTCGCATCGTCGAGCGTCACGAACACCACCCGCTTGCCCGACCGGATCGGCGGGGTCTGCGTCGCGACCTTCACCCCTGCGACCAGGACCTCCTGCCTGCTCCGGCAGCCCAACAGGTCGCGCGCCCGGGTCGTCCCGAGGTCGGTGAGAAACGGTGCGTAGGCCTCCATCACGTGGCTGCTCACATCGAGCCCGAGGACGTCGAGCTCGGCCCGGACCCGCTCGGTCCGGCTCATCTCGGGCAGTCCGCTCGACGCGGTCTGCTCGGGGGCGTCCCCGAGGTCGAGGGCGAGTTGGACGTCGACCGGCTCGGGTACCGCTGCAGCCTGCGACTGCCGGGCCGCCCGCGCCCGCACGTCGTCGAGCGGCACCACCTCACCCTGGCTGCCCGGGGGCAACGCCGTACGACGGGGGGCGGCACGGCCCTGGCTGCGCTGGACCGACCGGGACCACCGGTCGAGCTCGGTCACCTGCAGCAGCAGGTCGCGCCGGGTGACCTGCCCCCGCCGACGACCCGGCACGGTGGAACCCAGGCCGTAGAGCGAATCGAACCCCCCTGCGACGACGAGCCGCTCCACGACCGGCCGGGACACCGAGGCGCGGTGCCAGAAGTCCGACAGCGACGCGTAGGGCCGGCCGGCGACGATCCGGGCGATCTCGGCGTCGTTGATGCCCTTGACCTCGGCCAACCCGATCCGGATGCCGTAGCCCCGGCCGTCGGGCAGTCGCAGATCCGGTGGGCGCTGACGGGGTGGGGCCTGCGCAGATCCCGGCTGCTGGTCCAGGATCGCCGGCGGCGGTTCGTCCAGGACCCCCACCCGCTCGACGCGGTAGGACGCATCCGAGGTGTTGACGTCGATGGACAGGATGGCGATCCCGAACTGGCGGGCGTCGTCGAGGATCAATCGCTTGGGATACATGCCTGGGTCGTGGGTGAGTACTCCGGCCAGGAAAGCCGCTGGATGGTGGGCCTTGAGCCAGGCCGACTGGTAGGTCGGCAGCGCGAACGCCGCGGCGTGGGCCTTGCAGAAGCCGAACGACCCGAACGCCTTGAGCACCTCCCACACCCGTTCGACGACCCCCAGGTCGTAGCCGCGGGCCAGTGCGGTCGGCACGAACCAGACCCGGACCTCCGGCTG